>CAIMNN010000582.1 GCA_903842845.1 uncultured Acidobacteriaceae bacterium
AGGTCGGTGACGCGGAAGCTGATGACGGAGAGCAGGTCGGGCTCACTGAAGAGGCGCTGCGCGGAGTTGAGGCTCATGAAGGCCCAGGCGTTGTCATACGCGTAGAAGCCGGAATGAAAAATCCCCGCGACTCTATATCTCTGATAGCGCGGCTCGAGCCCCAGCGGCGTCAGCTCGCCCTGCGGGCTGGTGACGAGCACGCTGTCGCCGACGGTTGCGCCTATCTGCTCGGCTAGACCTTTGCCGAGAAGGATGGGTGGATAGAAGTGCGGCGTTGCTGCGTTGGTGGGCTCAGGTGCGGGATTGAGCTCGTTGACCGCTTCGGCGGGGAGCGTGGCTAGAAGGTCGTTGACCTGACGCTCGTCGTCGGGGACGATGCCTTTGATGAGCGCGAAGCCGGCGCGTGCGCCACGCGAGACAAGGACCTGGCCGTAGATCCCCGGCGCGGCGGCTTTTACTTGGGGGACGGTCTTGACGCGATCGAGGAGCGGACGCCAATCGCGGATGCCGTCGGCTTGAATGCGCATGAGCTCGATGTGCGATGTTGATCCGAGCAGGCGGTCTTCAAGGTCGTGTCGCATGCCGTTGGTGATGGCGAGCGCGATGATGAGCGCGGCGACACCGGCGGCGACGCCTGCGATGGAGATGACCGTGACCAGCCCGACAACGGCCTGGCGGCGCTTGGCGCGCAGATAACGGGCGGCGATGGCGAGTTCGAAGCGCATCTTCACTCCATCTTCTCACGGAATGTGGAGAGTTAATTCGCCAGCACTGCTCTGTAGCGCACTGTGCTTTTCTTCACCTTTTGCAGTGCTTCGTTTGCCTGCGACATCGGGAAGCTTTCAATCTGCGCTTTGATGCCGTGGCGTGCGGCTACGTCGAGCATCTCGCGAATCTGCGCTGGGCTGCCAGTGTTGCTGCCGGTCACTGTGCGATGCACGGCGACGAGCGGAAAGACGCTGAAGTTGGCATGCGAAGGCGGCACGCCGACAAAGCAGAGCGTCCCGGTTGGCCGCAGCGCGTTGATGTAGGTGCCCCAGTCCTGGTCGGCGTTGGCGGTGTTCAAAATAAAGTCGAAGCTGCCGGCGACGGCCTGCATCTGCTTGTTCTCACGCGAGTGGACAAAGTGATGTGCACCTAGTGCGCGGGCCTCTGCTTCTTTTTCAGGATTGGTGGAGAAGGCCGTTACTTCGGCTCCGAAGGCGCGCGCGAATTGCAATGCGAGATGGCCGAGCCCGCCGATGCCGATGACGCCGACTCGCGATGAGGGGTTCACACCAAGCGTACGCATCGGGTTATAGACGGTGATGCCGCCGCAGAGCAGCGGAGCGGCCGACGCGCTCTCGAGCGTTTCGGGGATTGGCACAACAAAATGCGCGTTGGCGCGGACACGGTTGGCATATCCGCCGTGGCGCTTGACGCAGGTTGCTTCAGCCTGTGGGCAAAGGTTTTCCATCCCTTTGCTGCACCACTCGCACTCGCCGCAGGAGCTGGACTGCCAGCCGAGGCCGACGCGCTGGCCGAGTGCGAGAGAACTCACGCGGCTGCCGATTGCCGCAACGGTGCCGACGACCTCGTGACCGGGTATAAACGGATACTCGCTCATGCCCCAGTCGTTGAGGATGAGGTGTACATCGCTATGGCAGATGCCGCAATGCGTAATGGCGATCTCGACAGCATCGGCGTCGAGCGGACCGGGGTTGTACTTGAACGGCAACAGCTCTGCTCCGGCGGCGTGTGCGGCCAGGCCCTGAATTGGAGTTGATTCGGTGATCGTTTGTCTCGCTTTAGTTCCCGCTGCGGAACTTTTGGGTTTTGCTTCCGATTTTTCTTGCACGTGCATTAACCTCGTTTGTGTGCCGCCCTGTAAAGGAACGGCACTCATCAGTTTAACCATAAATTGGAAATTATCCGCAATCCGCCAGACGTAATACCTGTTCCGCACATGAAAACGATGTTATAACGCGCTTTAAATGAACGACTTGCGCGCGCGCCGTCTAAGCTTGCGATTGTGAGAAAACAGCCCCAAACTCGGGCCATTTTTGTCCTGGACGCGGTGCAACGACCGCCCGGATGTTGCGTCTAGTTAATTGACGGCTGTGCACCGGCATGAACAATCCAGTATTCTGCTAACTCGTGAGGTCTGATGAATATGAGTTCTACTAAGTGGATGTGGCGGCAAGCGTTGGTTTTGATATTGGCGATGTTATTCCTTCCCTGGCTTGCACTTTCGCAACAGGGACAGCAGCCCGCGCCCACACCCCCTCAGCAGGACCAGAGCGCGCCCGACTCGGGCGGACCCGGCGGTGACACAGGTGTTATAGCCGTACCCAAGAAGAAGCCTGCCGATGAAGCGCCCGCTCCTGCGCCGGCCGCGCCCAAGCTCAAGACCGAGGAAGGGAACAAGACCTTCACGCTGAATGTCGACGTGCCTGAAGTGACGGTCGAGGTTGGCGTGCTGCTCGAAAAGAACCAGATATTCGTCTCCGGCCTCAAGCCCGGTAACTTCCGCGTTTACGAGGATGGGGTTCCGCAAAAGGTTCTCGGCTTCAAACGCACTGAGGCTCCGATCACCGCGCTGATGCTGCTTGAGTTTGCATCGACCAATTACAACTTCATCTACGATATGCGCAACGCGGCCTTCAGCTTTGCCAACCAGTTGCGCCCGCAGGATTACGTCGCGCTGATGACCTTCGACCTGCACACGCAGATACTCACCGACTTCACGCAGGACAAGCAGCAGATCCAGCAGGCCATCAACACGCTGCGCATCCCCGGCTTCAGCGACCGCAATCTCTTTGACGCGCTTTACGAGGCGATCGACCGGCTGGAGCGCATTGAAGGCAAAAAGTACATCATCCTCATCGCATCGGGGCGAGACACCTTCTCCAAGATCAACCTGGACAAGATACTTGCCAAGATAAAGTCCACGCACGATATCACCATCTACGCCATCTCGACCGGTGGGGCGCTACGCGTAATGACCGAAGGCCGCGGCGGATGGACTGGGCAGATGCGCGATATGGACTATCTGCAAGCCGACAACGAGATGAAGACCTTTGCCAACCTCACCCAGGGCAAGTGGTTTGCGCCGCGCTTTGCCGGCGAGATGCCGGACATCTTCAACTCCATCAACCAGTCCATCCGCTCAAAGTATCAGATCGTTTATCGCCCGACCAACACCAAGCAGGACGGCACTTTCCGCAAGATCAAGATTGAGCTTGTGGACGGCGAAGGCAAGCCTTTGCAGATCATTGATAAGGATGATAAGAAACAAAGGCCGCTCAAGTACGAGATCATCGCACGCGACGGCTACAAGGCCAAGCAGCAGGTGGAGTAGTTTTTCAGGGAACAGGTCTTAAGGCTGAATTTTATTTGTGTACTGGATCGTATCCGGCCCAACCGTGCCGCCGGTCATCAACAGACTCATCGCCTGCTCCATTGTCAGGTCGGTCTCGGTGACGTGGCTCATGGGCAGTATCTGCAAAAACGCCGAGGTCGGGTTGATGGCGTTCGGCAGCAGAACAGTTGCGAGCTCCTCGCCCGTCGTCTGGTCCTTCATCGTCCTGGTTAAAAAGCCGATGCTCTTTTGCCCGGCAAGCGGGAAGTCGATGAGTACAACGCGCTGGCTGGTCTCGTGCTTGCTCATCATTGTGTCCAGCAGTTGGCGGACGCTTGTGTAGACCTTGGCGACAAAGGGAAGCCGCTCGAGCGACGACTCGAAGATTCCGAAGAGCTGGCGGCCCAAGACCTTCGAGGTTACGCGGCCAAGAACATAGAGTGCGAGCAACGTCACAAAGATTGCCAGCGTCGATTGCACCCACGGATGCATGATCCACGCCTTGGGGAAGGCCAGCGAGAGCAACTGCACGATTGGCAGCCCTGCCTGCGCCAGCCAGCCGAGGACGATTCCGAAGACAAGCCATGTAACAAACAACGGCCCAGCGGTGATGATGCCGGCGAGAATGTTGCGCTGCACATTGCGGAAGGCGCGGACTGCGATCGGGTTCATTGGCATTTCAATTTGCTCCCAATGAGTTGAGAATATCAGCGGCGGTGATGCGACCTTGCCGGCTTGGCCGCACTCTTACCACTTTTACTTTTTGTTTTATCGCCCGGCAGATGCATGATGGGAATGGGACCGCGGTCCTTGCCGATGCGCTCGACACGCGTATCGACCATCTGGAACTGAATTGTGCGCAGAGCCACAGGCCGCGTCATCCCCGTCTCCGGGTCCACGGTGACATCAGTGCCATTGGCG
>CAIMNN010000583.1 GCA_903842845.1 uncultured Acidobacteriaceae bacterium
CCCACGCCTTGTCATTCCGAGCATTGGCGGGTGGCCACCCGCCAATGACTCCGTGTGCTGAAATCGTTTCAGGGCGGGTGGCCCACCCTTAGCTCTCTCAAGCTGAGGGTGCCCCATCCTTCGCGTCTTTCGAGCGAAGGGTGGGAGACGCTGCACTCAACCAGCCGCACTTCGTCTTCTTTCCTGGTGTTGGGCCATTCATTCCGACTCACATTCCTTTTTGCCAATCTCACACATCAGCATAGTGGAAGAATTCTATAACGAAAAGCACGTGCAATGAGGTTCATCGTATCCCACCCATCCCCACCCCAGCGATTAAAAGCAATTGCCGGGGGCACCCGAAATTTTTGTAAGGGCGAGATCGAGGGGCGCGGCTACTTTTTGTAGTCGAAGTTTTCGTAGACGAGTGTGATGGATTCCTGAGCGTGGCCTGAGCTGCGCGCGTTTTCGTCGGGCTCGGTGTAATCGGTGGGCCAGCACTCGTGGAAGTTCAAGCGGCCGGCTTCTTCACCGGCGTCGTTGTGGAAGATGACGGAGATGCTGCGGCGGTCGGTTTTGCCGTCGAGGACGGCCTTGCGCCATTTGTACCATTCGCTGGTGTTCGACCAATCTTTTGTGACGGTCATTTTGCCGGGCTTGTGGTTGCCGGGGCGGGAGCGGGCCTGTTCCAGTAGTTCGTCGATGCCTTCGATGGGTTCGACACCGCTGATCATAACGCCGTCGATTTCGAATGAGAAACGGCCGGAGGAGTAGGAGCGGGTCGATTGAACGCCAGGGAGTGGCTGAGCGTGTTTTGCAGGCTTGCCTTGCGCGGCGGAATTTTCCTGGGGTTCTTCAGTAACGGGAGCGGCGCCATCGGCGTGTTTGACGGGTGTTTTTTGAGCGGCTGCTGTGATGGTGATGAAAAACAGGCAGAGGAAGAGAAGTGTGAGTTTGCGCATGTGAACCTCCTTGGGGAACCTGATGATTGTTCCATTGGGGTGAGCTGTGAGGCAAGGATATTATTTGAACACTTGCGGGGGCTCTCTTCGGGGGTTGCTATTTTTTGTAATCAAAGCTTTCGCATGTGAGTTCGAGGGATTCAATCGCGTGGGTTGAACCTTTTGAATTTGCGGCGGGTGGCGTGTAAGCCGTCGGCCAGCAGTTGAAGTAGTTCATGCGACCGGAATCAGAGCCTTTATCGAACAAGGTGACGGTAATGTTCTTGCGCTCGACTTTACCCTTGGAGACGGTCTGATACCAATCAATAAAGGTAGTATCGTTGGACCACTCTCTGGTGAGTGTAAATTGCAATGGCCGCCCTCTGCCGGGGCGCGAGCGTTGTTCCATTGCCTCGCCATCCTTGTATGGTTCGATGCCTTCGATGGATTGCAAGCCTGAGACAGGTATGCCGCTGATCTCGGCACCCCAGCGGCCAGTGACTTTGGCGTTGGGCGATTGAACTCCAGGGAATGGTTGAGCGCGTTTGGAAGACGTGCTTTTCGTGGTGGACTGTTCTTCTGACTCTTCTGCGTTGGGAGCAGTGCCTGCGGGGTGTTTGACAGGCGTTTTTTGTGCGATTGCGGTGAAGGCGAGGAAGGACAGGCAGAGGAAGATTAAAGAGAGTTTGCGCATGAGGGCCTCCGAGGAAGATGGTTGATTGTTCCATTGGGGAACGGCGGAGGCAAGCGAATAATAGGGGATGGTTTAAGGGGTGTTGATGGGCTGCATGATGCGAAGGAGGGGGTGGCCGTTGATGTTTTGCAAGGGGAGGTAGACGAGGTGGGTTTCGGGGTCGACGGCGACGGTGTGGGCGTAGGGGATTTCTGTTGAGCCGAGGAGTGTGAGGGCTTTGCCGTTGAGTGCGAAGACGGAGAGGTTGCCGGACTCTGCGGCAACGTAAAGTCGGTGGAGAGCGGGGTCGTAGGCGAGGACATCGGGGTCGTCGGGGACGTTGTAAGTGGTGAGGACCTGCATGGTGGAGAGGTCAAAGAGCGCGAGTTTGTGATTGTCTTCGCCAGCGATGAAGGCGAGGTTGGAGGCGGGGTCGAGTGCGATGCCGTGAGGTTGCTCAAGTGTGGGGAGCCGATAGCGGGCGATGATGCGGGCGGTCGCGGGGTCGATGGCGACGAGTTGGTTTTTGGTGTGGACGGCGACGAGGATGTGGCCGGAGGTGGGGTCGAAGACGGTGTTGCCAGCGCCGCCGCCGAGCGGGATGGCGGTGATGAAGGAGTTGGTGGTGGCGTCGAAGACGACGTCGGCGTCGCCGTGCTCGTCTGAGACGAAGACGCGTTTGACGGCGGGCGCGTAGGCGATGCCGTCGGGGTAATTGATGGGGCCGGATTTGGCGGTGATGCGGAGGGTGGTCATGTCGACGGCGGCGAGTTTGTGTTCGCCGGTGGAGGATGCGAAGACGAGGCCGAGAGAGGGGACGGCGAGGACGCCGTGGACGCGAGGGAAGCCGTCGAGGTTGGCGATGACGGTGCGATGCGCGGTGTCAAAGACGACGAGCTGGTCGGCGTTCATGTGGGAGATGTAGAGGCGGGAGTGGGTGGGGTCGAGGGATTGGTAATCGAAGCGGACGGCGGGGCCGGGGAGTGGGATGTCGGCTACGAGTTTGAGTGGCGCGGGCTGGGAGGTGACGGCGGGTGAGCAACCGAGGAGCGGGAGCAAGAGAGCGAGGATGAAGAGGGAGAATTTTGGGTTGAGCATGGCTGAGGACACTATAGGTTGTGTGGTGGGAGGGGGGCAATGTGGCGAGGCAGGGAACGTGGAACAGGGAACAGCCGGTGGGGTGATTGAGAGAACTCGCAGTGACGATAATTTGAGTAGATATTTTTACTTTTTAGCGAGTTGGCTTGCGCTGGCGCGCAGTTGGCGAGTTGGCAAGCTGGCGTGTGGGTTCAATGTATCCCCGATCCCCAAAAGCTAGGGACCCTTCGGCTTCGCTCAGGAGGACACAGTGTAGGTTAGTTAACTTAAAAGCTCAAATAAATAACTACTTTTCGCTGTCGGGGGCTTGGTAGGGCTTGCTGAGGTATTGGCGGGCTTCGTTGACGCCACCCTGGGTGTTGTCGTTGGTTTGGATTGCGAGGCGGTACTCGGTGATGGCGCGGTCGCGCTGGCCGGTGATGTCGAAGATTTTTCCTATTTGGATGTGGGACCAGACTTCGGTCCAGCGGGGTTCGCCGTCGCCGCGGAGTGCGTCGCGATAGGCGTTCACGCTGGCCTGATAGTTGTGCTGGGTGAAGAGGATTTCACCGATGCGGTAGCTGGCGAGCGAGGAGCTAGGATTGGCTTCGAGGGCCTTTTGATATTCGGTGAGCGCTCCGAGAAGGTCGCCCTGCGCGGCGAGTTGCTGGCCTTTGAGGATCTGAATGCGGACCTGAATTTCGGGTGAGGATTTGAGGAGCCAGTTGTCGGGGTCGACGGAGATTTTGCGAGGGCGGCCGAAGGTGTCGACGACGAACTCGGAGCTGGTGCCGGCGACGTCGATGCGCTGGTTGACGGTTTTGCCGTCGGTTTCAATGCGGAGCTCGACGGGCATGCGGAAGAGGTCGAGGTCTTGCGTGACTTCACCGATGGTACGGAAGCCCTTGTTGTTGCCGAGGCGATAGACGGCGTATTTGTTGGTGAAGTTGGGGGCGCCGGTGCCGTCGACCCATTGGGCGAAGAAGGGAGTGAGCTGCTGCTGGCTGGCGGCCTCGAGGGCGTGCTCGAAGTCGATGGAGCGGACGGACTTGTCAGTGTATTGGCTGAGCGCGCCACGGAGAGCGGGGAGGAAGGCGTCTTCGCCGAGGGTGAAGCGGAGCATGTGGAAGATGAGCGCGCCTTTCTCAAGGGTCATGGATTGGAACTCGGGCGAGAAGGGCGAGAGGCGCGAGGCGGTGGAGAGGGGGATAGTGTCGTAGGCGAGCGCACCGGCTTCGATGTCGGGGAGTGCGGTGTTGAGAGCGCTGCGGCCGCCCTGGTCCTCGAGGTAGAGGAGCTCTGCGTAACGGCACATGCCGTTGGTGATCCACGCGTCGTTGAGGGAGGCGGGAGAGAGTTCGGAGCTCCACCACTGGCGGGCGATGGTGTTGGCGAGAAGGCGGAGGCCGGATTTGTCCGCGACGCGCGAGCCTTGAATGGCGGCGAGCTCGGGAGCCCAGTAGGCGGGGAGTGTGTCGTCAGGGAGTTCGACGACGATGAGGTGCGATGACTCGGGTTGGCCGAAGGCGGTGGAGAAGAATTCGAATTGCTGGCTGGTGGCCTGGGCGAGTTTTTCTGCGGAGGCCTGGTGGGCGACGGTGAGATAGACCTTGATGTTGCCGGCGAGTCCGCCGGAGAAGGGCGCTACGAAGCGGCCGGCGATGATGGTACCGGGGAAACCGGGTTTGGTCCAGTTGAGGTTGAACTGGTCAGCGGGTTTGCCGTTGGCGAGCTTGGCGGGCTGGGGCTTGGGGTCAGCACCGGAGCCGATGACGCGGAGGCCTTGGGGAACGCGGATGTGCATTTCTGCGGTGAAGCGGTTGGTGAGGTAGCCGGTGGTGGGGAACCAGCGGGCGGCGTAGAAGAGGTAAGTGATGGGCTCGTTGATGGAGGCGAGCTTGAGGCCCTCGATGGGTCCGTCTTCAGCGCCGGTGAGTACGCCGTCGTACTCGAAGGTCCAGTGGTTGGGCTGGGATTTTACGAAGGGTGTGTTGGGCGCAATGCGGATGGTGCCGTCGGCGGAGCGGTCGCCGGTGATGACCTTGCCGGAGTCGTCGGTAATCTTGTTGAGCTTGAGCGCGGGATGGAGGCCGAAGGAGACCATTTCGGCGGTGTCATTGGCGGTGAAGGTGACGGTGGTTTTTGCGGTGATGCGGTGGGTGGTGGTGTCGAGCTCGGCGTCGATGAGGTAGCCCTGGATTGCGAGGCCGGAGCGGTCGGGGCGCTGGGCGGACAGATGCGAAGCGAGGGGCAGGGCGAGGAGCGCGAGTATGAGGGCGAGGAGAGCGGGGATTGTCTTCGTCGAGCGCATAGGGAAATCGTCCTCTGTTGAATTTACGTGGGGGGTTAAAGCCCCGGATTTTTTTGATGCGGCGATGGATGCCCGCGTTACAACACGAAAAACAAAAACGGGTGGAACGGATGTCTTTGTTTCCCACCCATCGCAAAGTACGCGATGGATGGGGCACCCGCCATTTGATTCGATGTTGACGCGGGGATAAATCCCCGCTCTACCGCCCGCTTCCGGGTAGAGAACTTTGTACAACATCGAGTGTAATCCCGGCGACGCGGTTGATGGCGGAGGTTGTTGACCCTGTGGAAGGGGTCAGCCGCTTACGGAATTCACGGAGGCCGGCGAGCATTTGGGCGCGCTGAGGCCCCTCTTCGATGAGAGGTGCTAGAGATTGGACGACAGTTGTGGCCTGAAAGTCGTGCTGGATGAGCTCGGGGACGAGTCTTTTTTCAGCGATGAGGTTGACCATGGCGACGTGGGGGACGGTGACGACGCGCTTGGCGATGGAGTAAGTGAGTGGGGAGACGCGGTAGACGACGACGAAGGGGTTGCCCATGAGGGCGGCTTCGACGGTGGCGGTACCGCTGGCGACGATGGAGGCGCGGGCGTGGAAGAGGGCGGCGCGTGCGTCGTCGACAAGGCGGAGGTCGAGGTTGGGGGCGTGGAGCTGGAGGATGGAACGGATCTCGGCGCGCTGGTCGGAGGTGAGTGTGGCGGCCAGGGGGAGGGTGAATTGCAGATTTGGTGTGCGGGTGGTGAGGAGTTGTGCGGCGCTAAGAATTTCGGGGAGGTTGGCGCGGATCTCTTTGAGGCGGCTGCCGGGGAGGAGGCCGATCCACTGGGATGCGGGGTTGAGCGCGTGGCGTGTGGCGAATTCATCGCGGGTGCTTGCGGGGAGAGGTTCATCGGCGAGTGGGTGGCCGACGAACTCGGCGTGGACGCCGTGAGATTTGTAGAAGGGCTCTTCAAAGGGAAAGATGACGAGCATGTGGTCGATGTATTTTTTTACGTCGTGGATGCGGTGTTTTTTCCAGGCCCAGAGCTGGGGGCTGACGAAGAAGAGGACGGGGATGCCCAGTTTGTGGAGGTGTTTTGCGAGGGCGAGGTTGAAGTCGGGGAAGTCGATGAGGATGGCTACTGCGGGGCGGCGCTGGCGGATAGCGGATTTGAGGCGGCTGAATTCGCGGTAGATCTTGGGCAGGTGGAGGACGACTTCGGTGATGCCCATGACGGCGACGTCTTCGCTTTTGACGATGCGCTCGCAACCTGCGGCGGCCATGCGTTCGCCGCCCATTCCGAAGAAGGTGGGGGTGAGGTTGCGGACGGCGGCCTGCTGCTTGATGGCGTGGATGAGCTGGGTTCCGTAGTGCTCACCGCTGGCCTCGCCTGCGGAGATGAAGATGAGAGGCGAGTTGGGGGCTTGCGCGGTCATGGATGATTCCATGATAGTGCTTAGGGACCAAGGGACTTCGCGGCTATCGCCGCTAGGGACAAAGGGACTGCGGGTACACTGTTTCGGTGAGGAAAATTAATTCAGGGATGAATATGAAAAATCAATTGAAGCTGAGCGGGTTGATTTATTTACTGCTGGTTGTTTTTATTATGAGCGGAGCGCAGCGGATGTTGGCGCAGAGTGCTGTTGCCGCGCCAGCACAGACTACTGGCAAGTTCAGAATAGATGTTGTGGTGCAGGACAAGAAGGGCAATCTGGTTCGCGACCTGAAGGCGGGCGAGGTTACGGTGCTGGTGGATAAGCAGCCGGTGAAGCTGGATGAGTTCCGAGTGGTGGAGAGCACGGTGGTGAAGAGCTATGACCCGTCGGATGCGAGTGCGGCGGGGAAGGTGAGTTCGGAGCCTGCGCAGGTGATCATCGTGCTGGATGCGGTGAATATGTATCTGCAACAGGTGAATATTGTTCAGGAGCAGTTGAAGCGATATTTTCTGAGCAATGACGCAAGGATGACAGTGCCGACGCAACTGGTTTTTTTCAAGAGCTCGGGAATCGAGCTTGGGCCGATGACGATGGATGGCAATGCGCTGCTGGCATCGATGGAGAAGCAGGGCGCGATGCTGCGCACGCAGCGCTCGTCGCAAGGGGACAATGGAAATATGGAGCTTTACGAGGTGTCGTTAAATCGCTTCCAACAAATTGAGAAATATTTTTCGAAGCTGCCGGGCAGGAAAGAGATTCTTTGGCTGGGGCCGGGATGGCCGATCATCCCGAGTGACTATATTCTATTCAACGCAGATCTGCATACTATGAGCTATGCAACAGTGACAGCGCAACTGAACCTGTTGCGCGAGAAGCGCATCACGGTCTACAGCGTGCGCCCGGATTCGGGCAACCCGGAGAATACTTATTACCATGAACGGTTTCTGAAGCCGGTGAAGCGGAAGCAGGATGTGGACACCGGGAACCTTGCGGTGCAGGTGTTGGCGATAGAGAGCGGTGGACGAGTGACGGAGCCGAGCAACGATATGGCCAAGGCGATTCAAAGCTGCGTGGATGAGGCGGGGAGTTACTACTCGTTGAGTTTTGCGCCGGTGGTGAGTGGGAAGGCGTTGACGTATCACTCGATAGAGGTGAAGGTGAACCGGGCGGATGTGAAGGTGCGGACGACGACGGGGTATTACGAGTGAGAAAGGCAGGGCCTAGCAAGTAGGGCCTAGCCAGTAGGGCGAGACTGAGCGTCAAGCGTTTAGCGTGGAGCCAGTAGGGAGTGCTGGGGAGCGGGAAGGATTGAGTAGAGGGGCATAGGGATATTTTCTGATTAGCAGAGGTTGTTGATATGGGAAGGTAAGTTCAATTAAATCAACGTTAAATAATTGGCAGACGGGATAGTGTAGACTGAAATATGAGCGGCGGAGTGTTAGATTTACGACTTTTCCGGCGCGGGTGGAATCCAATACAAAAAGGAGGCTGGTGAGATGGGCGGAGCACGCTTGAGTGCGCGCGAAGAGCTGGTGTTGGGCGCGATCATCGACCTCTATATAAAGACGGGCGAGCCGGTGGCGTCGCAGGCGGTGGCGCGGATTTTTGAGCAGCGCGAGGGGATGAGCTCGGCGACGATACGCAATGTGATGGCAGCGCTGGGCGAGGCGGGGTTGCTGGAGCAGCCGCATAGTTCAGCGGGGCGCACTCCGACGGCGGCGGCGTTCAGGACATATGTTGAGCGGTTTACGGAGCCGGGCGCGGGTGCGGGCGGAGTGCGGGTGCGCGTGGTGCGGTTTGGCGCGGGCGTGGCCGAGGCGGCGCGCGAGTCGGAGTGGCGCGGTGAGCCTGGGCTAGCGTGGCGTGAACAGATAGATGAAAATTTTACGGGCGTGACGAGCACGACGGATTTCTTGGAACGGACGAGCCATGTGTTGGCGCTGCTTTCAAGCGGGATGGGCGTGGCGCTTGGTGGAAACCCGGTGCGGCAGATATTGGAGCATGTGCATTTTTCTCGACTGACGGCGGGGCGCGTGCTGGCGGTGGTGGTGACCTCGGGCGGTTCTGTACAGGACCGCGTGCTGGCGCTGGACCGCGATATTGCGGCGGTGGAGCTGGAGACGGCGGCGCGGTATTTGAATGAGAATTTCCGCGGCTGGCAGGTGGAGAAGATACGCGTGGAGATTGCGCGACGGATGGATGAAGAGCGCGCGGCGTACGACCAGATGTTGACGAGCGTGGAAGAGCTTTGCCGGAAGGGAGCGCTGGCTGGTGCGGTTGCCGGGCCGACCATTTATATGGAGGGCATGGCGAACCTGATCGGCACGGAGCAGGACAGAGAGCGATTGAAGGAGATGCTTTCGGCGCTGGAGACGAAGCAGAGATTGGTGGAGTTGCTGACGGCGTATGTGGACTCGAGGGAACAGGAGGTGCGCGTAGTTGTGGGGCTGGATGAGGCTTCGCCTGCGATGCAGGACCTGGTGTTGATTGCTGCGCCGGCGCGGCTGGGTGCGGAGAACGAGGGAACGGTGGCGTTGATTGCGCCGACGCGGATTCAGTATCAGCAGATGATCCAGGCGGTGCGGTATGTGGCTGGGTTGCCGGAGAGGATAATTCCGTAAAAGCAGCGCCTAGCGTCCAGGGCCTAGCCAGTAGGGTGTTTGAGGGAACAGGGAACAGGGCTTAGGGCTTAGTGAAGAGCGTCTAGCGTTTAGCGTCTAGCCAGTAGGGTGTTGGGTACAACGAGGCGCATTGGGAATATGGACGAGTATTTAGGATTCGGAACGAGAGATTTGAGGATTTGATGTTCAGGAGAAGGAACGAGAAGATGAGAAATAGTGAAGAGCATTTGGCAGTGGTTGAGCATGGCGAGAACGCGGCTGGCGAGATGGAAGACGCGAATTTGAGCGGCGCAGGCGTGACGGCGGCGGCGGAAGAGCAGACGGCGCAGAGTGAGTTGGCCGCGAGCGAGTTGGAGCGCGTGACGGCGGAGCGGGATGAGTTGCGCGACCGCGTGGCGCGTTTGCAGGCGGAGTTTGAGAATGCGCGCAAGCGGGCGGAGCGCGAGAAGGTGGAGTTCCGCGATTTTGCGGTGGGCGCGGTGGTGGAGAAATTTTTGCCGGTGCTGGATAATTTTGAGCTGGCGCTGAAGTCGACGGGGTCGGCGGAGCAGTTGCGGTCGGGTGTTGAGCTGATAGTGAAGCAGATGGAAGAAGTGTTGAAGAGTTTGAATGTGACTCCTGTGGCAACGGTGGGTGAGCAGTTTGACCCGCATGTGCATGAGGCGCTGGGGAGCGTGGAGCGCGCTGACCTGCCGGACCACTCGGTGGTGGATGAGATTCGGCGCGGGTACAAGTTGCGCGAGAAGTTGTTGCGGCCGGCGATGGTGAGGGTTGTGGACAATCCGAAGCAGAAGGCGGAGTAAGGCAGGGCTTAGGGCTTAGGGAATAGGGAACAAAAGAAGCGTTGAGCGTCTAGCGTCGAGCTAGTAGGGTGTGAAGAACAGCGTCTAGCGCCTAGGGCCTAGCCAGTAGAGTGATGGGGAGAACGGACATCACCAGGTAGAGTGAAACGAGTGTACAGAAGGAAAGTGACGAGCGAGTGAGCAAAGCAGATTATTACGAGGTGCTGGGGGTCGAGCGCGGGGCGGGCGATCAGGAGCTGAAGAGCGCGTATCGGCGGCTGGCGATGAAGTACCATCCTGACCGGAACCCGGGCGACCACACGGCTGAAGAAAAGTTCAAAGAGGCGAGCGAGGCTTATCAGGTGCTGAGCGACGCGGACAAGCGCGCGGCGTATGACCGTTTTGGCCATGCGGGCGTGAGCGGCTCGGGTGGGTTTGGCGGCGGTTCGCCGTTTGCCGGCGGCGTGGACATCAGCGACATCTTCGGCGAAATGTTTGGCGAGATGTTTGGCGGCGGCGGGTCGACGGGCAGGCGCGGGTCACGGCAGCAGCGCGGAGACGATCTGCGCTATGACCTGACGATAGAGTTTGAAGAAGCGGTGTTTGGAACGGAGACCGAGGTGCGGATGCGCCGGCGCGAGAGTTGCGAGACGTGCCACGGGACGGGAAGCGCGAGCAGTCGCGGGCCGGTTGCGTGCGGACAGTGCCGCGGGACGGGGCAGGTGCGTTATCAGCAGGGATTTTTTGCAGTGGCGCGGACGTGCGGTGCGTGCAACGGCAGTGGGCAGACGATTGCCGATCCGTGTGCGACCTGCCGCGGTGAAGCTCGTGTGGCGAAAGAGTTCAAGCTGAAGGTGAAGGTTCCGGCGGGCGTTGAGAACGAGACGCGGATTCGGTACTCGGGCGAGGGCGACGCGGGACGGTTTGGCGGGCCGAAGGGCGACTTGTACATTGTGCTCTCGGTGCGGCCGCATGACTTTTTTGAGCGCGATGGAAGTGATCTGCATTGCGTGTTGCCGATAAGTTTTCCGCAGGCGGCGCTGGGCGATGAGGTTGTGATGGAGGGAATTGACGGGCCGGTGACGGTGAAGGTTCCTGAAGGCGTGCAGAGCGGACGCGAGGTGCGAGTGCGGAGCAAGGGTGTTCCGCATTTGAACTCGAGCGGGCGCGGCGACCTGGTGGTGCAGCTGATGGTGCAGATTCCGCGCAAGCTGACGCGGGCGCAGCGTGAGCTGGTGAAGCAACTGAATGAGACGTTGAAGGTGGAGAACAAGCCGACGTCGAAGGGGCTGATGGATAAGATGAAGGACCTTTTTTCGTAGCGTCTAGGGCCTAGCGTCTAGCCAGTAGTGATTTGCGTAGAACTAACGGTGGTTAGTAATTTGCGTTCTGTGATTGAATCCTATTGACTCGACGCGAAACGCTTGACGCGTGATTTTTGGAGGAATGGGGACGATGGAATATTTTTTGTTCAAGACGGAGCCGGATGTTTACAGCTTTGAGGATTTTTTGCGCGATGGGGAGACGGTGTGGGATGGGGTTGCGAATCCGACGGCGGTGAAGTATTTGCGCGAGATGAAGAAGGGGACGAAGTGGGTCTTTTATCACACGGGCGATGAACGGACGGCGGTGGGGACGGGGACGGTGTTGAGCGTGGACGCGACGGACCCGAAGGTTCCTGTGGTGAGGGTGAAGGTCGGGAAGAAGTTGAAGGCTCCGAAGACGCTGGTGGAGATTAAAGCGGAAAAGATGTTTGCGAAGTCGCCGTTGATAATTATTGGAAGGCTGAGTGTGGTTCCGCTGACGGTGGAGCAGTGGGAGTGGTTTGTTGGAGACAGGGCCTAGCCAGTAGGGTGTGACCGAGCGTCTAGTGTTTAGCGTCTAGCCAGTAGGGTGATGGGGAGAACGAGAGTTGTTGGGAATGCGGACATGCGGCGCGCCCTCCCACCCTTTTATGGAAGCCCGCTCGCGCGGGCGGCTAGATTTGAGCCCACCCAGGCGCGCCGCATGTCGGGATTTTGGGTGTAGTGACTTATCGGCACGACTGAAGTCGTGCCCCTTCACAAGGCATGTGGGTTGAGAGTGTTGTTTGTCATGCAACGCTTTGCAGTTGATGGGGCGCGAGTATATCAGTCTGAATATTTTCACTCCCCGGTCCCCAAAGGCGAGGGACCGTGGGCACCCGAAAGATTTTGAATAGGCAGGAAAAGAGCAAGGGCAAAAGCAAATGCAGATTCCTCGCTTGCGCTCGGAATGACAGCGCTACTTATATTTCGCTTCATTCTGGATAACATCATCCAATTTAAATTTCATCGAGCCAGCGTTTGGTGTTTAGGAGTTGGCGTTGTTCCAGGGCCCAGACTTTGTCGGTGAAGTCGTTGGGGCCTTTGCCTTGTTGTGCGGCGCGTTCGAACTCTGTGGCGATGACCTGCATTTTTGCGTCGAAGTCGTCGAGGAAGTTGAGGGCGATGGCTTCGGGGATCATGGGGAGTTTGGGCGAGCCGAACTCGAGCTTGCCGTGGTGGGAGAGGATGAGGTGGAGGACGAGGGTCTTGAGGCGCGGGGGGAAGTTGGGGATGGCGTCGATGGTTTTTTCGGCAAGCGCTGCGCCGATCTGGATGTGGCCGAGGAGGATTCCTTCGGTGGTGTATTCGAAGCCGGTGGCCCAGGCGAGTTCGCGGGTCTTGCCAATGTCGTGGAGGATGACGCCGACGAGTACGAGGTCGCGGTCGAGGACGGGGTATTGGGGGAGGATGCGCTCGGCGAGATGGAGGAGGCTGACGACGTGTTCGAGGAGGCCGCCGAGCCAGGCGTGATGAAGTTGCTTGGCGGCGGGGGCTTGCTTGTAAGCGGCGGAGATTTCGGGCGAGTCGAGGAGCTTGAGAATAAGTTGGCGGAGGTAGGGGTTTTGGAGCGAGTTCGAGATGCGGAGGAGTTCGCTCCAGAGCTCGATGGGGTCTTGAGTGGTTGCGGGCAGGAGGTCGGCGCGGTCGGCTTCGGCGGTGGTGGCGCGGCGGATCTCGTCGACTTTAATTTGCGGCTTGTCATCGAAGCGGGAGATGGAGCCGCGGAGGATTACGGTGTCACCGGATTTGAGGTCGCGAGCGATGCGTGGGTCCTTGGGCTCCCAGACGCGGGCTTCAAGCTGGCCGGTTTTGTCGGCGACGGTCATGGAGAGATAGGGCTTGTTGGTGCGAGTGGTGCGCTGCTGGAAGGCGAGAAGAAGGAATGCGCTGGTGAAGGGCTGGCCTTCATCGTATCCGACGATGTTGCTGATATAGATGTCTTTCATTCTGGGGGAAGGGTAGCAAGAAAGAGCGTCGAGCGTCTAGCGTCGATGGTATTAGGGAACAGGGAACAGGGACGAGCGTCTAGGGCCTAGGCAGTAGGGTTTATCAGAGATCAGAGATCAGAGGGCAGAGATCAGAGGGCAGAGATCAGAGGGCAGAGGGCAGAGGGCTGCGAACGATGCCTCAAAATGCAAAAGGCCGGAAGTTGGCTTCCGGCCTTGGTGTGGATTGAATGCGCGCTATTTTTGTGGCGCGGGTGTGGTTGCAGGAGCGTTGGGGTCGGTGGCGGGCTTTTTCTTTTCGTCTTGCATGCGGGTCTTTTCGCCGGCGTTGCCCTTGGTGACCTTGTTCTTCTTTTTCTTTTCAGGAACGGTGCTGCCGCCGAGTCCGAGCGGAGCGGCCTGTTGCTGACGGTCTGCGATCTCGGCCGAGTCTTCGGGCGGCGGCGCGATGGAAGATTCAAAGGCGGCGCGCTTCTGCTTTTCCTTGATCTTCTGCTGCTTCACTTCACCGGCGTGTGCGGAGAAGCGGGTCTTGGCTTTGGGCTGAGGCTGAGGCGCTTCAGGTAGATCGGCGGCCGCGACCTGGGTCGGAGGCAATGCGCCTGCATCTTCCTTTTTGGTTTCTTGAGCTGACTCAGGGAGAGTCTCACGCGGAGCCTGACCGTAGCGGACCTTCTCGCGCTTGCCTGCTGTCTGGGTCTTGGGCTGTTTGGCCTTGCCTTTGGCGGGCTGGGCTGCGGTCTTGGTGGCGGGCACATCAGCAACGGCAGGTTGTGTGGCCGGCTTTTCAACTGCGGGTGACAAGTCGCCTGCGGGGCCGGATTTCTGGCGGAAGGTGCGGGTGGTTTCGCGATAGCGGACGCGCTCAACCTTCTTCTTTTTCTTGGGAGCAGGAGGCGTGTAAGCGCTGAAGACCGGCTTGGTTTCTTTCGGGCTTGCGCCGGAGTCAGCGTAGCCGGGCTTGATGTCGATGAAGGCTTCTTCACGCATCTGGGAGAGGTAATCGCGCATGGCAGGTTCCATGCGGCTCATGTAGCAATCTTCCTCGACCTGCTGCTCGACTTCCTTGTAAGTAGGAACTCCGCCGGCGACGTGCTGACTTACCTTGAGGATGACGTAGCCCTGCTTGGTGTGGATGGGGTCGGTGTACTCGCCGGATTTGAGGGCGAAGGTTTTGTCTTCAAGGAGCTTGGCGAGCGAGCCGCGTTTGAAGTCGCCGAGGTCGCCGCCCTGCGCGGCCGTTGGGCCGTCACTGAAGGTGCGAGCGAGTTGGCTGAAGTCGCCGCCAGCGCGGAGGCGGGACTCGATGTCGTCGGCTTTCAGTTTGGCCGCGGTTAGCTTTGCGGGGTCGATCTCAGGCGTGGTGGAACCGATGGTCGGTGTTGCGGAGCCTGCGGAGACGAGAATCTCCTGAAGGTGGACGCTTTCGGGGCGGGAGTACTCCTGCTTGTGGGCCTCGTAGTAGCGCTGCACTTCGCCGGGGGTCATCTGGATGCGATGGCCGATCTGGTCGCGCATGACGAGCTGAGTGACAATGCCGTTGCGAATGTTCTGCTTGAAATCCTCATAGGAGACGCCCTGTTCGCGAGCGGCCTTTTCGAGGTCCTCGAGGGTCTCGAGGTTGTATGACTTGCGGATTTCGTCGAGTTTTTTGATGAGCTCAGTCTCGCCGTTGATGCCGAGTTCCTTGGCCTTTGAGAGCCAGAGCTGCTGGTCGATGAGATTGCGGAGCAGGTCCTTGTGACCGGCGCTGATCTGCTGCATGGACTGGCCGCGCTGACGCGCGTCTTCGTCGAACTCCTTGGTGGCGCGTTCGTAGTCGGAGCGGGAGATGATCTGGTCGTTGATGCGAGCGACAATCTCCTCGACCGTGATGCCGCCGTAGGGGCTGTCATTGGCCGCGGCGCGCGACTGTGCCTGAAGCGAAGAGGCGAGGAGCAGAGCGGCAAAAATGGCTGCCGCAGGGATACGCAGAATTTTCAAGGTCATAATCTCACAACTGCCAAAGCGTCGAGGGGAGTGATTCCACTCGCACAACTGGCATATAGACGTAATTGTAAATGGTATGGCAGCGTGTGGGGGCTGGGGGGCTTGGAAAGGGTGAGAAGCAGTGGTTGGGGGGCGCTGAAAGGCGGGTGGAAACGTTCGGGGCGGGTTCGGCGTCTAAATAGGGTGAGTGCTATACTCCACCCAAGACCATTGAAAATGGGGCGTTTGTCGCAATTTAGCGGCGGGCTCCTGGTGGGTGGTCCGGAGGTTCGGGATAAATATGAAGAGCAGCGCCCAAAGGGCATTTTTCTTCTCCATGGTGTTTTTGACCGCGTGCGCGGTGCTTGGCGGCGTGATGCAGGGCCGCGTTGGCGCGCAGTCGTCGCAGGACGAAAGCCAGCTCAGGGACAATCTGAAGTCGTTCACGAATGTCTACGCGATAGTGGAGCAGAACTACGCCGAGCCGATAGCCGGCGACAAGGCCGATGAGGCGATCTACGATGGCGCAATCCCTGGGATGCTGCGGGTATTGGACCCGCACTCGAATTTTTACGACCCGAAGGCCTACTCGAAGATGCGCGAGGACCAGCGCGGTCATTATTACGGCGTGGGCATGACGATTCAGCAGCAGAGCGGGAAGACGTTTGTGGTTTATCCGTTCGAAGGGACGCCGAGCTTCCGCGCGGGCATTCATCCGGGCGACCAGATATCGGCGGTGGATGGCAAGACGACCGACGGGCTGACATCGGACCAAGTGGCGAAGATGCTCAAGGGGCCGCGTGGAACACACGTCACCGTGGAGACGATCCGCGAGGGGCAGCCGAAGCCGCTTCAGTTTGACCTGATACGTGATGAGATTCCGCATCCGAGCGTGGACCTGGTGTATGAGATAAGGCCGGGTGTGGGTTATGTGCATCTGACGCAGTTCACTGAGACGTCAGGGCGCGAAGTGAACGACGCGGTCGACAGCTTTTCTAACCTGAAGGGGCTGGTGCTTGACCTTCGGGGAAATCCGGGCGGCTTGCTGAGCCAGGCGGTGGATATCTGCGACCATCTGCTGACCAAGGGGCAGGAGATTGTTTCGCAGCGCGGACGCGGCAACCAGAGCCAGGAGTATTGGGCGACACACGGGAACAGCGGAAAGACATTTCCGATCGTAGTGCTGGTGGACAGAAATACGGCATCAGCGGCGGAGATTGTTAGCGGCGCGTTGCAGGACCACGACCGCGCGCTGATAGTCGGCGAGACGACGTTCGGCAAGGGACTGGTGCAGACGGTGTTCGACCTTCAGAATCACTCGATGGCGCTGGCGTTGACGACGTATCACTACTACACGCCGTCGGGGCGATTGATACAGCGGGATTACTCGGGCGTGTCATTGTATGACTACTACTACAACCGCGCGGGCGCGATGCCCTCGAACGCGACGAACCGCGAAGTGAAGCTGACCGATGACGGGCGTACGGTGTACGGCGGTGGCGGCATAACGCCGGACGAGAAGATCGAGATTCCGAAGAGCACGAAGCTTGAGGACGAGATCTACATCAAGAGCGCTTACATGCACTTTGCACCGCGCTTTTTGGCGTTCAAGACGGTGGACAAGAACTTCGTGGTGGACGACGCGGTGATGAAGGACTTCAAAGAGTATTTGAGGAACGACAGGAAGATCAACTTCACCGATGAAGAGTTCAAGCAGGCTGAGGATTACATCAAGACGAGCCTGAAGAGCGAGATTTTCACGATTCAGTTTGGGCAGAAGACGGGCTTGCGCGTGCTGCGCGATTGGGACCCGGTGCTGCAAAAGGCGTTGAGCTTTATGCCCGAGGCGGAAGAACTTGAGCAGAAGGCGCACAAGGTTCAGTTGCAAAAGGCTCAGGCGCGGAACGAAGCTCCGTAGAAACAGCGTCTAGCGTCTAGGGCCTAGCCAGTAGAGTGCTAGCGGGAACGTGAAGCAACGAGAAAAGTAACTAGTGAATGAGGGCCATCCGGGAGCGGGTGGCCTTTGTTCTTGGGTAGAGTGAAATGAGGGTGGGTGTATAATTGAATTAGTTGTCTGAACGACTAATTTTTAGCGAGGCGCTGGAATGGGCGTTCTGACTGGGCAATTAAACAATTTTTTTGAGGAGCAGAGGATGAGCGAGAAAGTTATCACACAGAAGGCGCCGTTTCGTGTAGAGGTGGAAGCGGGCAAGAGCTATTACTGGTGCGCATGCGGCAAGAGCGCGACGCAGCCGTTTTGCGATGGCAGCCATGCAGGTAGCGGAATTTCGCCGATCAAGTACGAGGCGACAGAGACGAAGGCGATGGGATTCTGCGGTTGCAGACATACGAAGAACCCGAACGGCGTTCAATGCGATGGTTCGCATAAGGCGCTTTAAAGCAGGGCCTAGTCAATAGGGCCTAGCCAGTAGGGTGTTTGGTAGAACGAGAATCCAATGAGCCATTGGCCGGTGACTATGGAGAAAATATTCAGGCGCATCTGTGATTGGGTGCGCCTATTTTATTGCGATTTATTTATGAGCTTGATTCGTTGAGCCAGTTTATTTTTCGTCGCTGTAGATATGGACTTCGGGTGTGCCGCCCTGAGTGAGGCGTGCGCGGAACATTCCGGGTGTGTTCATGCTCCATGCGGTGGAGCCGTCGGGCGTGATGGCGATGACGCCGCCGTCGCCGTGGATGGAATCGAGTTCGTTGTGGATGACGTCGTCGGCGGCTTGCTGGAGGGGGAGACCTTTGAAGCGGACTAGATTGCAAATTTCGCGCGCGACGCCGAGGCGGATGAAGTACTCGCCGGAGCCGGTTGCGGAGACGGCGCAGGATTGATTGTTGGCGTAGGTGCCAGCGCCGATGATGGGCGAGTCGCCGACGCGGCCTGACATTTTGCCTTGCAGACCGCCGGTGGAAGTGCCGGCAGCGATGTTGCCGTTCTTGTCGCGAGCGACGCAGCCGACGGTGCCGTGCACTTGCGAGTCGGTCGATTCTTCGATTTGGAATTCAGGAACAATTTGCGCGACTGGGACGACGGGTGCTGATGCGGGAACACCAGCTGGGCGCTTGGGGAGAGGCAAGCCATCTTCAGTGAGTTGCTTGATAAGCGATTGCCAGCGCGACTCGGTGAAGAAGAAGCTGGGCTCTTGCTGCTCGAGTCCTGCTTTGATGCTGAAGGCGTCAGCGCCGGGGCCGGACATCATGACGTAGGGACTTTTCTCCATGACGGCGCGCGCGAGGCTGATGGGATGGCGAGTGTGAGTGACGCCCGCGACTGAGCCTGCTTTGAGTGAGAGGCCATCCATGATGGATGAGTCCATTTCATTTTTTCCATCGCGCGTGAAGACCGCGCCGCGACCAGCGTTGAAGAGAGGGTCGTCCTCGAGGACGTGGATGGTGGCCTCGACCGCATCGAGTGCGGAGCCGCCATGGTCGAGAACGTCAGAGCCGGCTTTGAGCGCTGCGGCGAGCGATGCGCGATAATTTTTATCTGCTTCGGGGGTGA
>CAIMNN010000584.1 GCA_903842845.1 uncultured Acidobacteriaceae bacterium
GGTAGAGCACTCGCTTGGGGTGCGAGGGGTCGGCAGTTCGAATCTGCCCGTCCCGACCATTCATTTCTGATATCAATAATTCAATTCCTTGCAAGCAGTTTCGGTGCCGACCCACGCTGCACCCCAATCAGTTTTCGTGCGTCAGCACGAAAACTCCAATCAGGCTTGCGAGGGGTGCTCGGCCAAAGGCCGAGCTATCGGCAGGCGCGAATCTGCCCGTCCCGACCATTCATTTCTGATATCAATAATTCAATTCCTTGCAAGCAACTTGGGTGCCGACCCACGTAGCACCCCAACCAGTTTTCGTGCGTCAGCGCGAAAACTCCAATCCAGCCTGCGAGGGGCAGCTCGGCCACAGACCGAGCCATCGGCAGGCGCGAATCTGCCCGTCCCGACCATTAAAAGCATGCATCAGACGCAGCCAATCACCCGCGCTTTTGTTTTGATGTAAATCAGAAATGTTGATTGTGTCGTCGTAAAATTACAGCTTCGCCAGCGCCTTCACCCACTCCAGCGTCAGCGCATTCCACGAGGGCGAGAAGTACAGCACCGATGCGATGTACATACTCAGCAGCATCAGCACCGACGCAATCACATACGAGCGGACCAGCCGACCCTTCCACCAATCCCAGCCCAGCATCAGCGCGACGATGAGGATGTTGCCGTAGAAGACATTGAGGAACCAGCCGAACACCGTGGTTGGCTCGGTGGTATAGATGTAACCGATGAAACGGTTGAAGCCGGGGTCGGCGAGTGCGGCCGTCGAAAGGATCATCAAGCGTTTATGCGCGGCCGGGTTTTTGCGCATCGCAATGCCGATGGCCAGCAGAACCAGGAAGCCGCCAATATCAACTATGTGGACGGACATGAAGGGATATGGATGCGGGCCTGAGGCTCGGGTCCACGTCATAAGTCGCGAGTAAACGCCGACCGGTCCCATGACGCCCATCAGGCAGGCCCAAAAGACGAGGAACCAGCCGAGCTTGCGATGGATGTCCACACGGTTGCGCACCACAAGCAACACCTGCGCCGTCAGCAGGAACATCCAGATGGTGAAGACCGCTGCGTGCGCGTGCAACAGCAATGGCGGGTTCTGGCCCAAAAAGCGTTTGGCGTCCATGCCAAAGCCGAGCAGCATGCCTACCCACAAAACTCCGAGCCAGACGCCCGAGGGGATGCGGTCCTCTTGTGTTGGCCAATTGCCTCGAACGTGCCACTTCCAACGTGATGTTTTCTCCACGGGTGACCTCCAGATGTTGCGATTGTGGATAGGGGGGAATCTAAGAGAGCTTTACAGATTAGTGAATGAGTGTCAATCAAATTAGCTCGGTGTGGATAAGCCGCCTGCTAGAATTCCCGCATCTGATTTATCGAGGTTCATCATGCGCCGAATACTTTTTCTTCTTGCTCTTTTCACTTCGCTTTCCGTTGCGGCACAGTCGCCGCTGATGCCCGCCGAAAAAGACTTGCCTGCGAAGAAGTCCATCGAGGTTCTCGGCCAGCGCATCGCCTATTACGACACCGGCAAAGGTCCGGTGTTGGTGTTGGTGCACGGCCTCGGAGGGCAGGCGCGTTTTGATTTCGGCAACGCGATCGTGCCGCTCTCAAAGCATTACCGCGTCATTGCGCTCGACCAGATCGGCTTCGGCGACAGCGACAAGCCGGCCATCGATTACTCGATTCAAACCTACGTCGTATTCCTCGGCGAATTTTTGCAACAGCTCAAGGTAAAGGAGTTTGCGCTCGCCGGTGAATCGCTCGGCGGGTGGATAGTTTCGTCGTACACCATTCAATCGCTCGATGCTGCCAACACCGGCCCGCATGCGTTGCCCAAACCATCCAAGCTCATCATCATTGATGCAGCAGGGCTTGAGCCCATCGGCTCAAAGGTTTCGCCGACCATCGCCGGCGCGCCCGACGAAATGGGCATCATCCGCTACATCGTCTACGACAAAGCGCGCGTGACCGATGAATTTCTACGCGAGTACTGGGCGCTTAAGATGCACATCAACGACGGCTTCACCATCAAGACCATCGCCGGCAATCCGCGGCTTGAGAAGGAAGTGGTCAAAGACAAGCTCGTTAAGATCACCATTCCCGCGCTGGTCGTCTGGGGTGAGAATGATGTTCTGCTCAAGCCTGACTTGGGCCGCGCTTATGCGGCAGGCATCCCTGGCGCAAAGCTGGTGCTGGTGCCCGAGTGCGGCCACGTGCCCGCTGCCGAGCAGCCGGAAAAGTTCGTCGCCGCGGTCGAGGAGTTTATGATGGCGAAGTAGCAGCGACGCGAGTAATCTGCAAATGTGGAGGTCAACCATGAATACTGGACACATCGTGCAAGATTCCATCTGGCGCAAGCCGAGCGCGTGGCTGCCTGTTCTATTCAGCATTGCCGCGCTGGCAGTGGTGTTGACGGCGCTCGCCGTCAACGGCGGACTGCCGCATCAAAGCGATGAAGGCACGGCAGCGCATCTATGGCAGATGTTTATATTCTGTGATGCGCTTGCTATTGGGTACTTTCTGTTGAAGTGGGTTGCAGTAGCACCGCGCCAGGCGCTGCCGGTGTTTGGCTTGCAGATAGCCGCAACATTGGCTGCAATCGCACCGGTATTTTTTCTGCATCTATAAAAATGGCCCGATGAAGTCACTGACTTCATCGGGCACTCACTCAATACTTTGTGACGCTCTGGTCTATCTCGCCAGCCCACGCCAGAATTCCGCCCGTCAGGTTTGAGAGCCGCGTGTACCCCTGCTGCGCCAGGAACTCCGCAACCTTCTGGCTGCGTCCACCGCTCTTGCATTGCACAACGATCTCCTGGTCACGCGGAATCTCGCTCAGTCGCGCCGGCACATCGTTCATCGGGACGAGGGCGCCGCCGATGTTGGCTATCTGATATTCAAACGGCTCGCGCACATCCAAAATGAAAGGCTTCTCGCCGTTGTCGAGTTTCGTCTTCAGTTCCTTCACGCTCATTTGGGGAATGTTGTTAATCATCTTCGGCTCCTTGCCGTCAGCCTGCGGAATGCCGCAGAACTGGTTGTAGTCGATAAGTTGCTTCACTGTCGGATTGCTCCCGCAGACCGGGCACTCAAGATTTTTGCGCAGCTTGAGCTCGCGGAACTTCAGCTTCAGCGCGTCGACAAGTAACAATCGTCCAATAAGCGGTTCGCCCTCACCCAGTATCAGCTTGATGACTTCGGTCGCCTGAATGACGCCGACGAGTCCCGGCAAAATTCCAAGCACTCCGCCCTCAGCGCAACTCGGGACAAGCCCCGGCGGTGGCGGCTCTGGATACAGGCAGCGATAGCACGGGCCGTCTTTGGTGCAGAAGACAGTCGCCTGACCCTCAAACCGAAAAATCGACCCATATGCGTTCGGCTTGCCCAACAGTACGCATGCGTCGTTTATCAAGTACCGAGTCGGAAAGTTGTCCGTGCCATCGGCGACGATGTCGTAATCCTTCAGGATCTCCATCGCGTTCGCACTCGTCAGCATCACTTCATGCTTGACGATATTGAGCGCGGGATTCAACGCGGAGAGCTTCTCTGCCGCGGAGTCCAGCTTCTTGCGGCCGATGTCGTTCGTCGAGTGGATTATCTGGCGCTGAAGGTTGCTCGCGTCAACGACGTCGAAGTCCACCAAGCCCAGCGTGCCGATGCCCGCAGCAGCAAGATAAAACGCAAGCGGAGAGCCCAGTCCGCCCGTGCCCACGCACAGAACCTTCGCCGCTTTCAGGCGCTGCTGGCCTTCCATGCCCACTTCGGGAAGAATGAGGTGGCGCGAGTAGCGCGATAACTCGTCAGTGGTGAGTTGAGGCAATAATTCTGCGGGCTGTCCGATCGGCATGAATGCTCCTGATGTTTTAGGGGGTTACTGATAGATTAACGGATTTCGCGCATTCCTGCTCACAGCCCCTCAGCCAGATAAATCTTCACATAGTCCAGGTAGTTCTGCGCATACTCGCGAATGAGCTTCTGGTCTTCGTCCCCGAGCTCGCGTCGCATCTTCGCAGGCACACCGGCCCAAAGCGTCCGCGGTGGGACTGTAGTGCCTTCAGGCACAACAGCGCCAGCCGCGATGATGGAGCCTTCGCCGATCCGGCAGTTGTTGAGCACTACAGCGCCGATGCCGATAAGGCAGCCATCTTCAACAAGGCATCCGTGCACAGTTGCGTTGTGGCCGATGGTGACCCACTCGCCGACTTCTACCGAATAGAGATTGCGCTGGCCGTGCAGCACCGCGCAATCCTGCACGTTGGAGTTTGCGCCAACGCGGATCGAGTTCACGTCGCCGCGCAGAACGGCGTTCATCCACACGGAAGAGTTTTCGCCGAGCGTGACGTCTCCGATGATCTGCGCAGAAATATCGACATAGCAGGATGTTGGAATTAACGGATTGTGCCCCTGGTAGTTGCGAATCATATGGAATTACGCCTTTCAAAACTGATTGACAATGAATGCATACGACAAAAGTTCAACGCGCCGGTAATAATCGTAGGTCTGTAATCATTGCAATCTTTTTGATGCAGTCAAATGGCGAATTTCTTTGCAAAAAAATTGCACCCCTCACTGTGCAATGAACGGCGAAACGATGGTTAATTAGTTGATTTTGCTGTAATCTATTATCAGCTAAACAGGCTGGATTGGAGGTGGAGAATTATGGCAGAAGTTCGTGTGCAAGAAGGCGAACCACTTGAAAATGCACTGCGCCGCTTTAAGCGGAAGGTACAGCAGGAAGACATTATCAAGGAAGTTAAGCGCCACTCCTACTACCTGAAACCCGGCGAAAAAGCTCGTGTGAAGGCAGCATTGGCGCGCAAGCGCAATCGTAAAAAGGCGCGCAAAGAGCAAGACTAAGCGCGTTGCAGTAATGGGCTCACCCCTTGGCTTTCGAGAGGTCGCAAGACTGGATCGCCAAGGGGTGTTTCTACAACCAATTAAAAACCCCGGCACTCCCCGCTGGACGTTTCTACAGGCTGAGCATGGATGCAACGCATGTGCAGTCTTTATCTTAGCCGCAATATTTTTTATGCGGCCCGGGCCCCTTGTAGTGAATTTAACAAACAGGGCAAGGCGCCGGAGCTCAAACTGATGTTGAGTTAAACTCGCGGCTGTTCTTCCCTGTCAATGGGAAGCCGGATATGGAATTCCAAGATCGTACGTTGACATGCGTTGATTGTGGGAATGAGTTCGTATTTACCGCGGGAGAGCAATTATTCTTTCACGATAAAAGTTTTAACAACGACCCCAAGCGCTGCAAGCAGTGCAAAGCAAAACGAAATTCGAGCCGACGCGCAGTGCGTACAGAAACGCGTACTAATTGTTCTGTCTGCGGCACTGAGACCACTGTGCCCTTCAAGCCGACGCAGGGTCGTCCGGTGCTCTGCCGGTCGTGCTTCCAAAAGCAAAATACAAATCCTGAGACGGTGGATCGTAGAGAGTCCAGCCTTCTGACCGGGGATACATCTGAAGACCTGGGCGATAAACTGCGATAGCAATAGATCCTTATGGGATCCATTTCGATAACTTGTTGCGCCTGCGCACCCAGCGTGACGAGGGCCAGCGTCAGTGCTTTTCCTTGCTGAACGCGCGGTGACCAATGTCGTGCCGGTAGTAGATTCCGTCAAAATGTATCTTGCCGAGTGCTGTGTGGCAACGGTTGAGCGCCTCACGCAAAGTCGCAGCTGCCGCCGTTACTCCCAGCACACGCCCGCCCGACGTCACCAGTTCACCATCCTGCATCTTGGTTCCCGAGTGGAAGACCTGCGCCTCTTTCACTTTCTCAAGACCCGTGATTGGCAAACCGCTTTTGTAGCTGCCGGGGTAGCCGGCCGAGCTCGCTATCACGCACACGGAAGCGCCCGGGCTCCACTCCAGTTGATAACCGCCTAAATGCCCGTCAATGCACGCCTCGAGCACATCAACGATGTCGCTCTCCAGCCGCACCAGGATCGCCTGCGTCTCCGGGTCGCCGAAGCGTGCGTTGTACTCAAGCACCATCGGCCCGCGCGCGGTGATCATCAAGCCGATGTAAAGCACGCCTTTGAATGGCATATCGTCCGCAGCCATCGCGTCGATCGTCGGCTGCGCAATGTGATGCAGAACCCACTCGGTCATTCCTTCTTCAAGCAGGCCCTTCATCGTGTAAACGCCCATGCCGCCGGTGTTCAAGCCGGTGTCGCCTTCCCCTATACGCTTGTGGTCCTGCGCGGGGATGAGCGGCAAAACGTTTTTGCCGTCGGCGAGGCACAAAAAGCTCACCTCTTCGCCAACCAAAAACTCTTCCAGCACAACCTGCTCTGCCGGCGCGTCGAGATATTTTCCGGCAAAGAGCCCCAGCGCGGCCTCATGCGCCTCTTCACGCGAATCGCAAATGAGCACGCCCTTGCCCGCAGCCAACCCATCAGCCTTGACCACGATCGGCGGATGGAAATGATGCAGCATCTTGTGCAGCTCGGCTTCATTGGTGCAAACAGCAAACGCTGCTGTGGGGATATTGTTGAGCTGCATGAAGCGTTTGGCGAAGGCCTTGCTCGATTCCAGCATCGCCGCCGCGCGCGTTGGCCCAAAGGTGCGCACGCCGCGCGCCGTCAGCTCATCCACTATGCCGAGCGAAAGCGGCAGCTCCGGCCCGACGATCACCAGGTCAGGCTTCTCTGCCTCAACAACCGCGAGCATCGAGGGCACGCTGTGCAGGTCCGTGGGAACCAGCCTCGCAATCCCTGCCATGCCGCCGTTACCAGGCGCGCAGACCACTTCCGTTACCCGCGGGCTCTTCTTCACCGCCCATGCCAGCGCGTGTTCGCGGCCGCCAGAACCAAAGATAAGAACTTTCATGATTGCATTCACCCTAACAAGCTATCGTCTGCAAAGTAGCCACAGAAGTCAACAGCCCAACGAGGCAAATGAAGTGGAATGGACGTATAATTTTAGCCATGCTGACAAGACTGTACATTGGGAACTTCCGTTGTTTCGAAAGCTTCAACTTCGAGCCAGGGCGAAAGCAGTTGCTGATTGGACCGAATGGGAGTGGGAAGTCGACTATTCTTGAAGTCATCCAATTACTTCAGGAATTTGTCAAAGGCGGCAATAATCCGTTCACATATGAATCGAGAACTCGCTGGACACCCGAAAACTCATTGCAGAGATTTGAAATACAGGCACTCGTCGATAATTCTACCTATGTATATCATGTTGAAATTGAGCATAATTTGAGAACATTCGGTCGCGTCGTAAAGTATGAACGTATCGTTATTAACAATCATGTAGTGTGTTTCGAAGCGAGCAATGGAATCATCCGGTCTAGGAATAACGGGGAAGCTGAACAGATCATTGAAGCGGAAATCTCGTCAACTTCAAATTTGCATCATGTTACGCACCTGAATTCGCACGTACGTCAGTTTCAAGACTGGATGCAAAATCTTTGTGTTTTGAAGCCAGATGTTTATGGTGAATCAATGGGTGACACAGTTGATAATCCATCTAAATATCTCGACACAGAATTCGAGAATTTTGCGGACTGGTACAGCTATTACCATGATGAGGATGTCGCCGCGATTTCCGATATACGTAATTCTCTCAGGGATGTGTTGTATGGATTTAAACAGTTGCGATTTTCTAATGAGGGTGATGAATTTAAACGAACGCGCCGGCTTGTTGCAGACTTTGAATTTGCTAAAGCCCCTTTTTTGCTATCAGAGTTGTCTGATGGTCAACGATTTTTGATTGGCCTCTACTCAACACTTTATATTTTGATAGCAAAAGGGAAGACGGTCTTTTTTGATGAACCGGACAACTTTGTCTCATTGCGTGAAATTCAACCTTGGCTACAAGCTGCGGAAGATGTAGTTGATGAGCAGAGGGGGCAGTTGATTCTCGTGTCACATCATCCAGAAATCCTCAATTATTGGGCGCAAGACTACGGTTTATGCTTCGAACGGAAAAAGGATGGAAGTGTAGTGGCGAAACCGTTCACGGACTTGAACGTGACTGGACTGGAACCGGCCGAGACGCTAGCAAGAGGTTGGGAAAACAATGAGTAAACCGACACAAGTTGTGGTCCTATGTGAAGATTTGAGGACGTTCCTACTTGTTCGCGGTTACTTGACAAGGATGTCAGTTAATGCTCGAAATATACGTGCGAACATTAACAAAGGCGGCAGTGGTTATGATTGGGTATTCAGAGAGTATCCGACTGAAGTTAATTCATATTTGAAGCAGCGTAATAAATATTACAAGTGGTTGATTGTAGCAATAGATGGTGATCAAAAGTCAATTGCCGAACGTATTGGACAATTAAAAAAAACATTAGATTCATGTGGAAATGAGGATCTAAAAAATCTTGATCTGACGCGAGAGGCAATCGCGCAACTGATTCCTTGTAGAAATGTCGAAACCTGGATTCTCGCACTTAATTCCGAAGAAGTAAATGAAACAACAGATTATAAAAACGCACCACGACGTTCGGCAGACGAGTGGGATACCTTGCGTAGGACTGCATCGAACCATTTATATAACATGTCGCGCCCCAATGCAGCACCTACAGATATTATCCCCTCTTTGAAAGTAGGTATTACAACGTTGATTCGAGTTGAACAATTACGTGCGGCACAACAAAATGGCTGATCAACGTATCAGACCCTATCTCGATGAGCAGGCTGAGGCAAAAGCGCGTGCAGCAGCGCGTGCGCGCTTCAATCGCAATCAAGCCATCGGCATTTTGCTGGTGCTGCTCGCCGCGCTTGCATGGCGGTTGTTTCACACAAATTTAACTTGGCTCTTTCCTCCGGGCTGGTGGCATCTGTGAGCGCCGGGCAAAATCAAGCTGCGCCGCTCGCCGTTCTCATTCTCGGCCCCACCGGCAGCGGGAAGACCGCGCTCTCGCTCGCGCTGGCTGAAAAATTCTCAGGCGAGGTCATCAGTTGCGATTCCGTCGCCGTCTACCGTGGCATGGACCTCGGCAGCGCAAAGCCTTCAAAAGAAGAGCAGGCCCGCGCGCCGCACCACCTCATCGACGTCGCCGACCCCGACCAGCCCTTCACCGCAGGCGATTACAGTCGGCTCGCCCGGCAGGCACTCCACGAAATCATCGACCGCGGCCACCTCCCCATCGTCACCGGCGGTACTGGCCTTTATCTGCGCGCTCTCACCGAAGGACTCTTCGCCGGACCCACGCGCCAAACTGAACTCCGCGACCGTCTGCGTCGCTCCGAAGAGCGCCACGGCAACAACTGGCTGCATCGCATCCTCAAGCGCCTTGACCCCGACTCCGCCGCGCGCATTCACGCTAACGACCAGCCCAAACTCATCCGCGCCATCGAGGTCTGCCTCGCCACACGCGCTCCACTCTCCGCAACCCTCGCAACCGAATCCGCACGCGACCCGCTCACAGGATTCCGCCTCCTCCGCATCGGCCTCAACCCTCCGCGCGCCGCACTCTACGACCGGCTCAACCACCGCGCTGAAGCAATGTTCATGAACGGCCTCGTCGATGAAACACAATCACTGCTCACGCGCTACGGCCCAGTCAAAGCTCTTGACTCGCTCGGCTACCGGCAGGCGATGAGCGTCCTCAAGAGAGAGATTCACCAGATCGAAGCCATCCGCCAATGCCAGCAAGGCCACCGCAACTACGCCAAGCGCCAGATGACCTGGTTCCGACGCGAGCCCGAAGTGCATTGGCTCTCCGCTTTCGGCGATGACGCAAGCACCATCGCGCAAGTCACCGACAAGGTCGCCTCGTCTCGCTGAAATCAGCGATAGGCGTGCGCCTTACAACTATCGCAGCGTCTGCTTGAAAAAATTCCACAGCATCTCGCCGCCGTCGATGTCTTGAGATGAGTTGCCAAGAACTTTGCGAATCAGCGGCTTTAGTTGCAGATCGGGCAAGCTGTGACCGCCATTGTGCACAACGTACTGCAAGGATTGAATGCCCTGCCTGTCCTTGCAGGTGCGTTTCTCGATCCACGTTGGGTCGTCTGCATTCAGGTGCGGCAGCTTTTCACCCGCGTTGATGGGTCTGCATTGGTTGCGACCCGCGAAGAATTTGAATGTATCATCGGCGGAGAGCAGATCGGGAATCCTCTTGCCCATGGAATTCTTGTGCGCATGCGTGGTGTTAAAGCTGACCAGTGGATCGTCGGTGCCATTAAAACTAAGCCACGGCATCGGCGGAGCTTTACAGCTTTTGGTCATATCGAGCGGCAATGTGCTTATGGTGTTGGCCGCAGCGTGAAGTTGCTCGCCCGCCTCGCACGCAAAGCGGAAGGTCATGAAGCCGCCATTCGAAATGCCGGCCATGAAGACCGCATCAGGGTCTCCGCTATAGTTGCGCACAACCTGGCGAATGACCTCTTTCAAAAATCCCACATCATCAGCCGTTGAAGGATTGCCGCCGAGCGCCATGCCGCGCCCGTCGTTCCAGTGAGTGCCTACCCCGTTCGGCGCAACAAAGATAAATCCATCGCGCGCGGCAAGCGTGGGCAGTGAGCTTTGCTTCCACACGCCGTCCGCAGTTTGCGTTGAACCGTGAAGCAGAATGACGACTGGGTGCAGTCCGGGTGCGTGAACAGGCTGGATGAGGTAATAACGCTCGAGCCCATCAAACTCAAGATTGACACGCTGCGCTGTCGCAAGATCGCCCTTGGCGGGGAAGTTACTTTGTGCACTCAAAAAACAACCGGCACTCAACAATAAAAGCAGAACCATCTTTCGCATTGAACGACCTCGTGCTATATGTTCAAACCATTCCTATTGACACGCACTCATCAACAGAGTTGCGGCTCTGCGATTTAAACTATCTTTTGTGGGTTTAGTGGGAGAGTGATATGACAGAAACAGTTTTTGATGTGGCCATCATCGGCGGCGGTCCGGCCGGTTACACAGCGGCTATCCGCGCAGGGCAACTTGGATTGAAAGTCGCGCTCATCGACAAGTCCGCCAAGCTCGGCGGCACATGCCTGCACGTCGGTTGCATCCCCACCAAAGCCTTGCTCTTCAATGCCGAGCTCTGGGAGAGCGTCAACGACGCGGCAAAGTTTGGCATCACCGGCCTCGGCACGCCCGCTCTCGATTGGTCCGCCGTCCTAAAGCGCAAGGACGACGTCATCACCAAGCACACCAAGGGCCTCGACTTCCTCATGAAGAAGAACAAGGTCACCGTCTTCGCCGGCACCGGCAAGCTCACCGGCGGCGCAAAAAGCGGCATCCATTCCGTCGAGCTGGAAGCCGATGGTGCCAAGAGCTCGCTCTACGCGAAGAACGTCATCCTCGCCACAGGCTCCATCGCCAAAACCATCTTCGACCTCGCGCCCGACGACACAATTCTTACCAATGTTGAAATGCTCTCCCTCCCCGCTGTCCCCAAGTCGCTCATCGTCATCGGTGCAGGCGCGGTCGGCGTTGAGTTCGCGTCCATCTTCAAAAGCTTCGGAACCGATGTAACGATTCTGGAATTTTTGCCGCGCGCCGTGCCTGTCGAAGATGAAGACATCTCCAAGGAGCTCACGCGCCTCTTCAAAAAACGCGGCATCGACGTCAACACCGGCGCAAAGGTCGAGAAGGTTGAGAAGACCAAAGCCGGCGTGAAGGTCAGCTACACCGACGCAAACGGCAACGCGCAGTCCAAGGAAGCCGAGAAGGTTCTCGTCGCCGTTGGCCGCGCCCCGCGCACTGAAAACCTCGGCCTCGAAAAAACAAAAATAAAACTCGACCGCGGTTTCATCGCCGTCAACGAAGCGCAGCAGACCGCCGAGCCCGGCATCTACGCCATCGGCGACATCGTCGCCGGCCTGCCGCAGCTTGCGCACGTCGGCGCGATGAGCGGCGTCGTCGCCGTCACCAAGATCGCTGGCCGCCCCTTCAAGCCCGTCCGCAAAAACCGCATCCCCGGCTGCACCTACTCCGAGCCGCAGATAGGCAGCGTCGGCCTCACCGAAGCGCAAGCCAAAGAGGCTGGCCACACCGTCAAGGTCGGCAAGTTCCCCTTCGCCGGAAACTCAAAGGCCACCATCATCAACAATCACGATGGCTTTGTGAAGATCGTCGCCGATGCAAAGTACGGCGAACTGCTCGGCGTGCACATCATCGGCCCGCAGGCAACGGAGCTGATCTCTGAAGCCGTCATCGCGCTCGAACTCGAAGCAACCATCGACGAGCTGATGTTCACCATCCACGCACACCCGACGCTGGCCGAGTCAATGCTCGACGCCTACGCCGCAGTCGACGGCATGGCCATCAACGCTTGACTTTTGGTTAGATCTTATCGAGTTCTGCGAAGAGTTCGTCCAGGTTTATTTGGATTGGCGTACCGTTGATGGTGAGCATTCGTGTATGTGTAAGTTCAATACCTGTTTTGCTGCCAAGGTAGGCGACTCGCGCTGATGGGTCGATGACCCACACATTCTCCACGCCGAACTCGCAATACTCGATTACTTTTTGTGTTGCGCGGCGGAGCGTATCTTCCGGCGAGAGAATTTCAATTATTAGCATCGGAGGATGCGTGAGTACGCGTTCGCGTGGCGCATCTGATTTCAAAATCACCAGATCAGGAACCCGATAGCGCCCTGGGCGAGTGTTTACACGTTGTTCTGGCAGGCAGATAAGACCCCACTTGACGCGATGTGTGTTGAAGATAGTAACCAGAATGCCTTGCAAAAACGAATGTTCAAACTCGCCCATTGCGCGCTCCACGACTTCACCATCCACAAGCTCGCAATCGTGCTCGAAGACCGTGGAGAGATACTCCTCGACGGTCATTGCGTGCTCGAAGCTGGGCTGTGTAGCCATGAAAATAGTATGCTCCACAACTATTGAAAAATCTAGAGCTCCATCGACTGCGTCGCGACCAGCTCCTTGGCCTTCGCGATGAAATCCGCCAGCGGAATCGAACCGAGGTCGCCCTTGGCTCGCGCGCGCACGCTGACCGCGCCTGCTTCCGCTTCCTTGTCGCCGAAGACCAGGATGTACGGCGTCTTCTGGTTGGCAAAGTCGCGTATCTTCGAGTTCATCTTCTCGTTGCGGCTGTCCGTTTCAACGCGGAAGCCCGCGGCCTTCAACTCGGCTTCAAGTTTCATCGCGTACTCGTGATGACGCTCGGCAATCGGCACAAGACCAATCTGCACCGGAGCCAGCCAAAGCGGGAATGCGCCGGCGTAGTGCTCTATCAAAACGCCAAAGAAGCGTTCGACCGAACCGAACAGCGCGCGGTGAACCATCACAGGCTGATGCTTCTGGCCGTCCTCGCCAACGTACTCAAGCTCAAAGCGCGCAGGCAGATTGAAATCAAACTGCACCGTCGAAAGCTGCCACAAACGGCCCAGCACATCAACAAGCTTCACGTCGATCTTCGGTCCGTAGAACGCCGCTTCACCGGGGAAGCTCTTGTACTCAAGCTTGCGACGCTCAAGCACACTGCGTAGCGCATCTTCTGCGTGCTGCCACTGCTCGGGCGCGCCGGTGAAGTGCCCGGGGTCCTTCGGGTCCCACGTCGATAGCTCAACGCGATACTCCTTGAAGCCGAAGGTCTTAAGCATCGCCTCGGCAAAATCAAGGCAACCCTCGACCTCATCCACAACCTGGTCCGGGCGGCAGAAGATGTGCGCATCGTCCTGCGTAAATCCGCGCACACGCAACAAGCCATGCATGGTGCCCGAGCGCTCATAACGGTAAACGTTGCCAAGCTCGGCCAAACGCACCGGCAGGTCGCGATAGCTGCGCGGAGAATTTTTATAGATCAAAATATGGAACGGGCAATTCATCGGCTTCATGCGATAGTACGCATCGTCCAGCTTCATCGGCGTGAACATGTTGTCCGCGTAAAAGCCCTCGTGCCCCGATGTCTGCCACAAATTCACGCGCGCCACGTGCGGTGTGAAGACCAGGTCGTAGCCGCGGCGGATGCACTCCTCGCGCATCCAGTCTTCCATTATCTTGCGTATCATTCCGCCGCGCGGATGCCAGAAGATCAATCCCGCGCCCGCAAGCTCCTGAATGCTGAACAGGTCAAGCTGCTTGCCCAGCACACGATGGTCGCGCCGCGCCGCTTCTTCAAGCCGCGCAAAGTGCTCGTCCATCTCTTTCTTGTTGAAGAACGCCGTCCCGTAGATGCGCTGCAACTGGGGATTCTTTTCGTCGCCCAGCCAGTACGCGCCGGCGATGCTCAACACCTTGAACGCCTTCACGCGTCCAGTCGAAGGCACGTGCGGCCCACGGCAAAAGTCGACAAACTTTCCGTTCTTGTAAAAACTTATCTCCTCGCCCGGCTTGGTGAACTTGGTCACGAAGTGCGTCTTCATGAAGTCGCCGTCGCGCTCAAACTCGGCCAGCGCCTGCTCACGCGGCTCCAGGTCGCGCACAAATTTTTCATCGCGCGCAACAACCTCGGCCATCTTCGCTTCGATAGCGGCGAGGTCATCCGGCGTAAAGGGCTTCTCGCGATAAAAATCGTAAAAGAATCCTGCATCCGTCGCCGGGCCGTGGCCAAGCTTCGTCTCCGGATAAAGCTCCAACACCGCAGTCGCCATCACGTGCGCCGCCGAGTGACGCACCACCTTCAGAGCATCAGGGTCCTTCTCGGTCAGCAGTGCAAGCTGCGTGTCTTCGGTCAACGGCGTTGTCAAATCAACGAGCCGCGGCGCGTGCTTGTCCTCGGCCGCGTACATTGCAGCTTCGGCCGAGTCTTCAGTCTCATCAACATCAGCAGCCGTCGTCAGCGGAGTCAACCGCGCGGCTATCGATGCCGCAGCAAGACGCGGCGAGATGGAGTTGGCGATATCAAAAGGCGTAGTCCCGGCCGGAACCTGTTTCACGGCGCCGTCGGGCAAATGGATGGAGATGGTCTGCATGCTCATTGGGGGTCCTGTATTGCACAGATGGAAAAAAGCGGAATAGCTTATTAATAGGATAGTGCGAAGTGGTGAATACGTCGAGTTTCTCTGGCATTTTGCCCCTTCAACGCTCAAAATTAAACGTGAGGTGCACATGCGCTGGCTTTATCTGCTCTTATGGATCGTTCTCACCCTTGGCGTTGGCGGCATCAGCGGCTACCTGACCACCGGCTCGGTCGATGGCTGGTACCGCACGCTCGTCCGCCCGTCGTTCGCACCGCCCAACTGGCTCTTCGGTCCGGTGTGGACGTTGCTTTACCTCATGATGGGCGTCGCCGCGTGGCTCGCAAGCTCCGCCGCAACCGGCCCGCTGCGCAATCGCATCATCATTGTTTTTCTCGTGCAGTTGTCGCTTAATTTCTTATGGTCGCTCATCTTCTTCAACCGCCATCTGATCGGACTCGCGCTCATTGAGGTTTTCGTCATGTGGCTTGCCATCGCGGCCTGCGTATGGCTCTTCGCGCAAAGCTCGCGCGTCGCGGCGCTGATGATGCTTCCCTATCTTGTCTGGGTCACATTCGCCTCAGCACTCAACGCCGGCTTCTGGTGGCTGAACCGAAAGTAGCTCACGCGCTCTACTTGTCCTTCTCTTCGTGGTACTCCATCTCGGTGTTGATCGCCCAGATGTTGTCCTTTGTCGTCACGCCGTTGAGGATGTTCTCAACCGCCGTCATCGCCGTCAGCATCGAGTGGTCCTGGTTGTTGTACTTGTGCATGCCATTGCGGCCCACCAGGTACATGTTCTCCAACCCATCCACATAATTGCGTATGACGTCAAAACGGTCGTAGCTGCCGAAGTAAGCCGGATAAGTCTTTGGCACGTGCACAACGTGCGAGTCGACAACGTCCTCAGCTTTCAGAATCCCTATCTTCGCAACCTCAGCGATCGCGTACCGGCTCATCTGCTCGTCTGGCCAGCTCCAAATCTCGTCCGTCTCGTTGCAGAAGTATTCAAGCCCTATCCATATCTTGTCCGGAGCATTCACCAGCCAAGGGCTCCAGTTGTTGAATATCTGCAACCGGCCCACAGTCACATCCGGCTCCTGAATATAGATCCAGTTGTCCTTGAGTTTCGTTCCGTCTGACTCAGTGACGCTCAGCTTGTTCGCAAGCAGGCCAACGGTGATGAAGTCGCGGTACATCAATCCAGCGCCTACTTCTTGCACCTCTGCCGGCACATCGCTTCCGATTGCGCGTAGCAGATCGCGAACCGGCATCGTCGAGAAAAAATAATCGCCGGAATAAGTCGCGCGCTTGCCGTCCTTGTCGACGGTCTCGATTGAAACCACGCGGCCAGCATTCACGTTCACGTGGTCAACCGTTAGTCCGAAGTGAATCTCGCCGCCCTGCTTCTGAATCGTCTCCGCAACGTGCTCCCACAACTGCCCGGGCCCAAGCTTGGGATACAAAAATCTCTCAATCAGCGAAGTCTCCGTCTGCTTCTGCGCAATGCCGCTCTCGCCCTTCGGCTTGAACACCTTGCCTAAATAATGTTTCACCACCGCAGTCAGTGACAGCCCCTTGATGCGTTGCGCGCCCCACTCCGCGCTTATCTCATGGCAAGGCACGCCCCAAACCTTTTCCGTGTACGACTTGAAGAAGGTCAAGTAAAGCTGCCGACCGAAGCGGTTGATCAAAAAATCTTCCAGCGTCTTTTCATTCTTGCGCGGGAACGCCGCCGACGTCATATAACTGACGCCGCAGCGCACTGTGCGCGCCAGGCCCATCTTGCGCAGCGTGTCAGTGGTTATCTTGATGGGGTAATCAAAAAATCTGCGCAGAAAATAAATGCGGCTCTTGCGCTCGCGCACAAGCATCACCAAATCTTCTTTTTCAGGGTCGTGCGCCGTGGTCGCCTCGGGCACAGTGCGCTGCTGGCCCTGATAGCGAAGCTCGCCGTTCTCCGCGCCGCCCGCCTCTACTGGCATCACATCCAGCCACCATTGCATCACGCGGTCTGACTTCGAGAAAAAACGGTGCCCGCCGATGTCCATGCGATTGCCCTTGTAACGCACGGTCCTCGAGATCCCGCCTATCTCATGCGAAGCCTCTATCAGAATGGGCTTGATGCCCGACTTGCGCTGCAACTCGAGCGCGGCAGTCAATCCCGCCGGGCCTGCACCGATGATGATGGCTTTACCGGAGTTCATGTTGTCGAAGTTCTCCTGAGGGGCCTGCTATTGCACACGAAGGAAGGGCATGAGCTATGCGGATTCAATCTATAACTCATTGATTTCATATCAAGTATAAATTGAGTGCCAATAGGGATTCCAGAAATGACCTGAAAGTAAATTGCCGCATGGCATTACAGAAGTCATTTGGTGCGAATCGCTTATAATCCCGTCGTATGGTCAAGGAAATATCCAGCAGGTTGAACTCGGTGTGGTTTTCGCGCATTTTGCTTGTGCTTGCGCTTCTGTTGCTCGCTCTTCGCTTCGTGCATCTCGGCGCCGACCCGCTCAACCACAGCTTCTGGTCCGACGACAACGCAAAGTACTCCGACGAAGGCTGGTGGTCGAATGCCGGCCAGTACAGCGTGAACGAAGGCAGCATTCACCCGCAGTATGAGTGGATGCCAGCATCGGCTGTTCCGGTGTGGCCTCTGCTGACCGCGGCGCTCTTTCACTGGACTGGCATCAGCCTCGTCGCCGCGCGCGCCATGGAAGTGTTTTTCTCGCTCGGTGCGCTCCTTTTTGCCGTGCTCGCGGTGCGTCGCTTGGCTGGTACGCAACATGCACTATGGGTCGCCCTGCTCGCAGCGGCAAGCGGAGCAACATTTTTCTTCGCGCGCTTGGCGCTGCTTGAGCAGCCGTTGCTCTTCTTTGGTTTTCTCGCCCTCTGGCTGATCGTCATCAGCAAAAAAAACTCCTGGCTTGCGCCGGCAGCGGCAGGTGTTGCCTGCGCGCTGATGATTCTGTCCAAGACCACCGGCGTCTTCCTCACCCCGGCAATTCTTTATCCCGCATTTTTCAACTTCAGAAAAGACTGGAAGACCGCCGCACGCATCGCCGTTGTGTTGTTGGTGGTGTTGTTTACAGTGCTCGATCTGGAAACCCATTTTTTTGCGAGCCATTATGTTATGGAGCGCGCATTATTTTTCGCCAGCTCAATGCCACATCTTAGCTTCAAAGTCATCGCTGAAAAATTAGCGCGCTTGTTTCTCCGCGGCATCTGGGCTGATGCAGTCTTTTGGCCGCTCGCGTTGGTCGCCGCCGCCGCCTCGCTGATCTGGATGCGCAACCTGTGGACGAAGCCGCTGTGGGGCATTTCTGTCGCGTGGGTCGTCGGCTACTCCACCTTCATCGTCTATCACGTCGACGGGCCCCCGCGTTATTTCGCCGTGCTTGCGCTGCCGCTCATCATCATGACTGTCTTGTTTGTAGCGGAGCTCGGCGTGAAAGCGCCGAAGACGCAATTCGCCGTGGCCGCGCTTTGCGCTCTCTCATTGCTTTGGAACCTGAGCACCATTCTGCGCGCGGTCGTTCATCCGGAGTACACAACAGCCAATGCGACGGCCGAGATCAAGCAGATCATCGAGCACACCAGCGGAACTTCACCAGTTGTCTTCGGCCCCACGGCCAATACGCTTGGCCTCAACACAGGCCTGCGTACCTTCAATGCCGCACTGGCCCTCAGCAATGATCAGCGCAACGAAAGCTTTGCGCACTTCCAACCCGGCTGGGTGATGATGGACAACGGCGCCGAGACGCGAAAGGCTGTCGAGCAGGCCATTCCACCTGAACGATTGAAGCTGGTGGGAAGCTGGCCCTGGATGGACAACTCGTCTCGCGGGAAGATGATGCTCTACCAAATTCTGCCGCCGGCAAAATAATTCCTCCACGAACCTATAAGCTCAGACTTAGGAAAAACATTCTTGCCGCATGAGCTCACACCAACTCGCAACGCGCTCTTGCGCTGGTACGCGCTCCACAAGCGCGATCTGCCCTGGCGCGACAGCGGTGACCCTTACGCCATCTGGGTCTCTGAGATCATGCTCCAGCAGACCCGCGCCGCCGTCGTCGCTGAACGCTACAAAAGCTTCCTCGCTAAATTTCCGACCATCGCCGCCCTCGCCGCCGCAGACGAGCAATCCGTCCTTGCCCTCTGGAGCGGCCTTGGTTATTACAACCGCGCTCGCAATCTGCACAAAGCCGCGCGTTTCATCGCCGCAGAATTCAACGGCCAAATGCCACAGCGCGCCGCAGAGCTCAAAAATCTCCCCGGCATCGGCAGCTACACCTCCGCCGCAATCGCCAGCATTGCACACGGTGAGCCCATCGCTGTCGTCGACGGCAATGTCGAGCGCGTCATCGCCCGGCTGCACGGCCTCGAGGTCGACAAAAAATCCGCAACCAAAAAGAAAATCGAATCCCTCGCCAATCACTTAGTCGACCCCGCGCACCCCGGCGACTTCAACCAGGCGATGATGGAGCTCGGTGCAACCCTCTGCCTGCCGCGCAATCCCCGCTGCATGGAGTGCCCACTCGTCGACCGCTGCCTCACGCGCGGCGAGCACAAAACCGTTGCACGCGCGCCGATGCAATCAAAAACCATCGACCACGCACTCGCCACTCGCACACGCGCCGGCCAAACCGAAGTCCTTCTAGTCCAGCGCCCCGAGAGCGAAACCGTCATGCCCGGCCTCTGGGAGCTGCCCGCACTCAAACGCCCCAACTTCGCCGAAAAATATCTCGCCTTCTCCGTCCGCCACGCCATCATGCAGGTCA
>CAIMNN010000585.1 GCA_903842845.1 uncultured Acidobacteriaceae bacterium
AGGCCCGTCACGTCTGCAACCGCCGCGTCGTACGAATATCCAAAGTCGCTCACCACCGGCGTATAACCGTAGGCAGCCGGGTCTAGGTCCTGGCCTGTGTTCGCGATGCCTCCCTGGTAAAGCCAAGTCGGATGCACCGACCCATAAGAAAAGTTCTGACTGTTCGACGAGCGGTTGTTGGTGATACGCCGCCAGTTGCCGCCAAACTGGAACGAGTGCGCCTTGTGAATCCATGTAAAGTCGTCTACAAGTTGCAACACTGGCACATTCACATTCGTAGTGTGCGCCCATGACACCGGGTCAGATAAATTCCAGAAGCTGATGTTCGAGAATCCGTTCTGACCGCTCTGCCCCTGGCTCTGCCGCACGTACCCAAAGCGGAAATTATTTATCCGCGTTGGGCTGAGGATGCTCGTCAATCCCGCGTTGAACGCCTTGCTGTTGTTCGTCATCACTGCGGAGTATGGCTCGCCGGGGAACTGCGCCGCCATATCGGTCATGTCCTGCTGCGCATTCATGCGCACAAAAAATGTCTCCGAGCCATCGTTCGTTAACTTCGCATCCAGGCGCACAAGCAGCGTGTTCAATGAGGCTGGCTGCGGCGACGCAAATGTATAGCCGAGAATGTTCAGCCCGTCTGCGCCAAATGAATTATTCGAGTTTGCCGCAGGATAAGCCGGTACCGCTTTGCCGCTCGGCAGTGTCGTTTGGCCGTTCCACGTTGCAAGCACCGCTGGGTTCACGCCATTGCCGTTTGGGCATGTGCCGTTCGAGGAGCAGTTGGGGTCCATTGCTGCAATATCGCTCGCCTGCAAGGTGTTCGTATCGCCACTGTCGTCGGTGTAGTAGCTGACGATGCCTTGCCGCAGATCGGGGCTGGGCACCGCCTGCGTCAGCGTAACCGCCTCACGCGAACGCTGCCCTTCGTAGTTGGCAAAAAAGAACAGCCGGTTCTTCATCACCGGCCCACCCAGGCTCGCGCCAAATGTGTTGCGGATCAACTCGCCCGGCTTGTTCGTTTCGCTGTTGTTCACCTGCGATTGTTTAACAAACCAGTCGTTGGCCGCGCCGAAGAGCGTGCGATTGTACTCGTACAGTGAACCATGAAACTGATTCGTTCCACTCTTCGTCACCAGCGAGACCTGCGCCCCCGATGAGCGTCCCGTGTCGGCGTTCGAACTCGTTGTCGTCACGCGGAACTCTTCAAGCGAATCCATCGGAACGCGAAGCGCGCCGGTGAAGGCCAGCCCCAGCAACTGGTCGTTGTTGTCCAATCCGTCCACTGTCACATTCGTCTGGTCACTGCGTGCGCCGTTCACCGCGCCGCTGCGTGAGTCCGCGCCGGTGTTCACGTTGTCACCAAGATACGCCACGCCCGGCTGAAGGCTCAGCAACTCAACAGCATTGCGACCCTCGGCCGGTATCATCTCAATTTGACTCGAGTCGAACGCATTGCCCAGGCTCGCGTCATTATGGTTCACTCCCGAAGGCTCGGCCGTCACCAACTCGGTGCTCTCCACACGCTGCACGCTCATCTTCACTTCGAGCGTCGCCGGCGTGTTGACCAGCAGCACTACTCCACTCTTTACCAACGGTGCAAAGCCTGACGCATTCACTCTCAGTTCGTATCGTCCCGGTGTAAGCTGCAAAAACATATACGCGCCGCGCTCATCGCTGTTCATTGCGCGTTCAAATCCGGTCTCTGGATTTCGCAGTTGGATCTTCGCTCCCGGAATCACAGCCCCCGTTGCGTCCGCCACAACACCTTGCAAACTGGTTGTCGACGACTGACCATGAACACTCGCTGGAAGAAACACAACCAAACACAGACACACCGATAAAAAGTGACGGGCAAAAAGAAGTTGTAAACGTGCAATGTGATTCATGGGACTCGGCCCTCTCAGGGTATAGTTGCTATAAAAATTTAGAATCTTAACGTTTCAATCACATGAATCTAAATAATTAATACAGCCAAAAGATGTACCAGCACAAAATCTGCCTCGTCGTTATTAGCTCATATCAACAATTCGGTAGATCTCTATCTTCTCCGCGGACTCTATCGAGTACTCGCCCACCAGCGCCGGTAAAAGAACCATTCTCTGCGCCTTCAACTCGATGCCCGCATCGCCGCACACCAGCCGCCCCGCGCCCGACGCAACATATATATAGTTCAATTTCCCGGCGATGCCGCCATCGAAGGCCGTCTTCGTCATGCTGCCACTCAACTCGATTCGCTCAATGCGGAAATATTTTTTATCGATCAGCAGCGTCCGGTCGCCCAACTCACGCGGAGCAACCTTGCCCGCATCCGTCGTCAGTCGCAGCGCTTCAAGGCCCTTCTCAATATGCAACTCGCGCGGCCGCCCGTAATCATACAGCCGATAGGTCAGGTCGCAGTTCTGCTGCACCTCAAGCAACTGAGAACCCGGCAATATCGCATGCACCGTCCCTGAGGCCACATAGATCATCTCGCCCTTTTCGACCGCGACGATATTGAGCATCTCCTCAAGCGTGTGCTCCTGGATGCCTCTCTCCACATCGGCAACCGTAACGCCCGGCTTCAATCCAACTGCCACCTGCGCTCCCGGCTGCGCCTCCAGTACAGCCCAACATTCAGTCTTGCCGCGCGGGTCTCCGTACTTCTGTGCCATCGCATCGTCAGGATGCACCTGCACGCTCAGTTTTTCCCTGGCAAATATCAGCTTGATCAACAGCGGAGACTGTGTGCCACTTCCATCATCGCCCAACATCTCCCGCGGATAATTTCTGAATATCTGCGCGATGCTCATTTCGTCGTATGGTCCGCCGGCCGCAACACATTCATCGCCATTCAGCCATACCTCACCGATAGGGCGTCCATCCGGCTCGCGGTTCACCCACGGACGCAGGTCCACGTAACCCCAGATGCGCTCCACAAACTTGGGTTCGATCAATATCGGCGTAATTGCTGAATTGCTCATTTCGTTTGACCCATCCTAGCTGTCCAGCAGCCCGCGGAGATATTTGATTCCGTCCGTCGCTATCATTTCCGGGCTCACATGCTTCTCCGCCCAGCGCGCGCCCAGCTTGTTCTCCGGCGCATTCGAATATCCAAATCCCTCAACCATCAGATAGCCGTCATA
>CAIMNN010000586.1 GCA_903842845.1 uncultured Acidobacteriaceae bacterium
TAACTAAGGCCGTACTGGACGCCCCTAAGTGACAATTTCCTCCGGCTCCTCTTCAAGCCGCGGCGCATACTTCGCGCCCGACCAAAGGATCATCGCTGAAACTATCAATGCAACCAGCGTGACACCGAGCGCATGGCTCAAATTCTTCGTCCAGTCGCTGACAGCGCCGATTATCTGCGGCGAGAACGTATCCCCAAAACAGTGAATGATGAACAGGTTGATGGAGATCGCAGTTGCGCGCACCGGCGCTGAAACCGAATTCACAATCGCTGCGTTCAGCGGCCCTGTGTTGAGAAAGAGAAAAAACTCCGCCAGAAAAAGCGACGGAATCACCAGCGGCCTCGGCCCAAAAAATGCCAGCGCCCCAAAAGGCAACGTCAGCACAACGCTCCAGAATGAAAGCAGATACAGCGCGCGATGATCTTTCTCCAGCCATCGCTGCGCTATCCATCCACCAACCAGCGTTCCCGCAATTCCATCCACAACCGTTATCGCGCCTATCATCAGGTTGGCCTTGCCCAGTTCCAACCCGGTGATGCGGTTCAGAAACGTCGGAACCCACGCCGATATGCCGCCCATCGCAAATGTAAGCGCAGCCAGTCCGAACGTCCCCGTTAAAAAAGCCCGGTTCTTGAACAGCCCCAGAACAGTGCTGCGGTCCGGCGTCGCTTGTATGTGGTCACACGCTCCGCGTTCCGGTTCCGTGGCAAAGATCATATAAAGAATCGCTATCAATATTCCTGGAATCGCGCTGAGGAAGAACGGAGTCCTCCATCCGTAGGCACTGCCAAGCATTCCGCCGGCAATGTATCCCAGCGCAGCGCCAACTGGAATCACAAGGTAAAAGAAGCTCAAAATTCGGTTTCGTTCGCGCTCCGGATAAAAATCCGCAAGCACCGCCGGCGCATAAATTCCAAACGTAGCCTCGCCTATGCCGACCAGCGCATGACGAATGAACAGCGTCCAGTAATCATGTACCCACGCCGTGGCCAGCGTCGCAATGCTCCACAAGACAGCACCGGCAACAATCAGCCACTTGCGCTTGAAGGTGTCGCCCAACCAACCGGTCATCGGTGCAACCAGCATATAGGTCAGGAAGAACGCCATCGTCAGACGGCCCATCATCTCGTCGTTGACGCGGAACTCTGCTTGTATCAGCGGCTGCGCACCGGGCAATATATAGCGGTCAATATAGTTGAGCAGGTTGAGTGCGATGAGCAATACAAGTGCGACCAGCGCCGGATGAAGCCTCGGTCTGCGAACCTGCTCTGAGGAATGTGAACTTTGGCTCTTCATCGCTGGATTATGAACAGAGTTTTAATTTACACCTTCGCGGGCCGCTGTTTCACGCGAATTTTCTTGCCGTACACGAAGCTCCCCTACGCATCGAATCGTTTTACGCAAATTAAACGACAACTATGATTGAAATGTAATCCTCCGAACTGGCGATGAACAGTGCAGAGCGTCCTATATACTGAATCTGTTGGCATCTATGACCCAGGTAAATAAACAAATTGACCGCCGTATCCTTTGGGCGGTTGGAATTCTGCTCCTCTTCGCAGTCTTCTTCGGAGTGCGCGCGCTGACCCGCGAAAAGTTGACAGTGCGCACCGCCAAAGCCACTCGTACTGAGTTTATCAGCACCGTCAGCACCAATGGCCGCGTCGCACCGGAGACAAACTACCAGTTCAGCAGCCCCACCAATACAACCGTAAAATCGGTTGAAGTTCAGCCGGGCGCAGTTGTTCCTGCCGGCAAAATGCTCATTGAATTGGACGACCTGCCTGCCCGTGCCCGTGTCGCCACAGCCGAGAGTGGGCTGAAGTCGGCTGAAGCCTCTTATGAGGCCGCTTTGCACTCTGGAACCAAGGAAGAGCGCGAGATGATCTCCGCTGAGCTCTCCAAGGCAAAGCTCGACCGCGATCAAGCCAAACGAGACGTCGAGGCGCTGAAGAAGCTGCAAGCAACCGGAGCCGCCTCACCAAGCGAAGTTGCGGCTGCGCAAGACCATCTGTCGGCATCTGAGTCGGCGCTTCACTCCGCGGAAACTCGCTCAAAAGATCGCTACTCCAAAGCCGAGATCGAACGCGCAAAGGCCGCTGTCGATGAAGCGCGCACCAACCTAACTGCCGCACTACGCGTTCTGGAGCAGACCTCGTATCACGCCCCCATCGCAGGCACTGTCTATTCGGTTGACACCAGCAAGACGCAGTTCGCCGAGGAAGGCAAGATACTTTTGCAGATGGCGGACCTCAAACACGTTCAGGTCCACGCTTATTTCGATGAACCGGAGATTGGCCGCCTCGCTATCGGCCAGCCTATTCTCATCCACTGGGATGCACGCCCCACGCGGGATTGGCACGGACATATTCTGCGCGTCCCCAGCACCATCATTGCCTATGGAACACGTAACGTCGGCGAAGTGCTCATCTCCATCGACGACTCCGACGGCAGCCTTCTGCCCGAGACCAACGTGACGGTCAAGGTCACGCTCTCCAGCGAGCAGAACACGTTGACCATTCCGCGTGAAGCGCTGCGTTCTGAAAACGGCAAGGCCTATGTCTTCCTCATCACCGGCGATGAACTGAAGCGCACGCCGGTCACTACTGGAACCATCAACCTGGCTCAGGTCTCCATCCTCACCGGCCTGAAGGATGGCGATGAAGTCGCCACCGGCGCTATCAACGGGCAACCCTTGCAGGAGGGCGTGCCGGTAAAGGTCATCCGTTGAAGACCCTCGCACTCATCCTGATGGCGGCCATTACGCCGCTCGCATCTGCCTCTACTCCGGTCGAGCAGGCTCTGCAAAATGGCGAGGTCGACAAAGCCGCGTCCATGCTCAGTTCACTGCCCTCGGCGGAAGCGCATCTCTACCGCTGCCGTATCGCCATGATGCTCGAGCGTTGGGATGAAGCCGGCGGCGAGTGCGAAAAAGCCGTCAAAGAAGACCCTCAAAATAGTTTGAATCATCTCTGGTACGGACGCGCGCTCGGAGAGCGTGCCAGCCGCGCCAACTTCATGAGCGCCTATTCGCTCAGCAAAAAGGTGCATCAGGAGTTTGAAGAAGCCGTACGATTGAACCCGCAAAGCACGGATGCGCTCTCAGACCTCTGCGAGTACGAGTACGAGGCTCCCTCTGTTGTCGGCGGAGACATGGATCGCGCCGTCCAACTCGCTTCTCAAGTTGAAAAGCTCGATCGCGGCCGGGGCATTGAGAGCCATGCACGCATCATGAAAGAGCAAAAACATCTCCCGGAAGCCGAGCAGGAGTTCAAGCGCGCCATCACTTCCTCCGCTCATCCTGCATACCAATGGTTTGCTTTGGCCAGCTTCTACCGCACTCAGCAGCGCTGGGACGACATGGAATCAGCCATCCAAAGTGCCGCAAAGGCCGTCGAACGCGACCCGAAAGCCGCCTCTGCTCTTTACGACAGCGCCTCACTCCTCCTGCGCTCCAAACGCAATTCCAATCTGGCCGAAAAATTATTGACGGTCTACCTCAACAGCCAATTCAAATCAGAGCAGGCGCCTGCCTTCGTAGCCCATGCACGCCTGGCCCAGTTGCTCGATGCACGCGGTGACAAGGATGCAGCTGCAAAGGAACGCGCAGCCGCCCTCGCGCTCGCACACGAGTACAAATTGAATCAGGAGCATGCGCGCTGATGCCGACAAGTTTGATCTCCTACATTCGTCGCGAGTGCCGCTTTTCCATCGCTAGCGTGTGTCTCCTTCTGCTTCTTGCCGCTGCCCTGCCGCTCACGGCACAGATCTCGCTCTCCACTATCGTCAGCTCGGCGCAGCGCAAAAGCGCAGCTGTCCGTTTGGCTGAGGCCGACCTGCACAAATCAGAGGCAGTGCTGGCCGAAACCCACGACGTCTATATCCCCATCATCGACATCAACGCGGGCGTTGGTTACGCGCAGGGCTTCATGGGTGGCCAGGTCCCCTCTCTGTGGACGGGTACCGCGCAATCGCAGGTTTTTAGCCTGCCGCACATTCAATACGAGCGCGCAGCCCGTGCAGGCGTCTCCTCTGCCAAATTGAACCTGATGAATGCACGTGAACAGGTCGCGCTCGACGCATCCATTCTCTACATCCAGCTCGACACGGTTACTCGCGAACTCGCCGCCGCTAATCTTCAATCCATGCTTGCCGAGCACCTAGTTGAAATTGAACAACAGCGCTCCGAAGCAGGAATCGACAGCGTCAGCCTCTACCTTGACGCACGCCTCACCGCGGCAAACATCAAACTCAAGAAAATTCATCTTGAATCCGGCAAGCACTCCATCGAGGAGCAGCTCTCCACACTCACTGGAATGCCTGCCGCTTCAATTCAAACCATCTCGTCCAGCATTCCCCAGGTTCCACGGCTCACCGCCAACTCTCCTCAGGGCCGTCACTACGACACGGAGAGCATTCACGAGCAGGCCGTTTCAAAAAGCCGCACCGCCACCGGCGACACTATGAACCTCTACAGTCCCCAGGTCGGCTTCTCCATGGAATACCTGCGCCACACTTCTTTCGGAAATGATTACGACAGTTATTTCACCCGGACCTTGCCTGCCAATAACTACACAATTGGTATCTCCTTCACCATCCCCATCCTTGATCTATCCCATCGAGGCAAAGCGCGCGAATCAGCCGCCGAAGCTCTCCACGCGCGCATTGAGGCCGAACAGGCCGACCGCCAGAACGACTTGAACATCATTCTGCTCAATGACAGTCTGCGCGAACTTGACGTCGTTGCCGAGATCGCTGAACTAAAAAAGGAAATAGCCGCCGAGCAGGTTAAGAGCATCGAAATTCAACTCAATGAAGGCAACGGCTCAAGCCAGACGCCCCAGGCAAGCCCGCGCAGCGAGCAACTCGCCAAGATCGACGAACGCCAGAAATACATCGAATCCGAAGACGCAAACTTCGACCTAAACAAAGCTCGTTTGAATCTCGTCAAAGCACTCGGTCACATGCAGGATTGGCTGCAAAGTATCGATGCAGTTCAGCCTGCAAATGATTCAAAATAATAGTTTTTCATCACAGCAATACATTGTTTCTCAATCTGGCCGCGCATCACGACCAATGGTAAAATAAAACCAATGGCAAAGGTATTAAAAACACTTCTTCTGAATCCTCCCTCGTTTGAGAACTTCGACGGTGGAGCAAGTTCTCGCTGGCCCGCAACCCGCGAGATCGAATCTTACTGGTATCCGGTGTGGCTCACCTACCCGGCCGGAATGCTCGAAGGCTCACGTCTTCTCGACGCGCCGCCGCATCACGTCTCCGCCGACCAGACCATTGAGATCTGCAAAGAGTACGAGTTCCTCGTTCTCTTCACCTCAACTGTGGGCTGGGAGGGCGACCAACGCCTCGCCGAGACAATCAAGAAGGCCAATCCTTCTATCAAGATCGCATTCGTTGGTCCGCCGGTCACCACTGACCCAGAGCGCGCACTCAACGAGTGCAGCGCGCTCGACTTCATCTGCCGTCGCGAGTTCGACTACTCCGTCGTAGAGTTCGCACAGCATAAGCCGCTCAGCGAAATCCTCGGCATCAGCTACAAGAACGCGAAGGGCGAGATCATCCACAATCCCGATCGTCCGCAGATCGAAGACCTCGATGCCATGCCCTGGGCCACCAAGATCTACAAGCGCGACATGGACGTCACGCGCTACAACGTCCCATTCCTGCTCCATCCA
>CAIMNN010000587.1 GCA_903842845.1 uncultured Acidobacteriaceae bacterium
AGGCATTGTGATGAGGCGAAAGTCTTTACTGAGATATGTCGTTCATGGTATCCCCGGTCCCCGAAAAGCGAGGGACCCTTCGACTTCGCTCAGGGCAGGCTAGGGGGCACCCGATCTTTAATTCCTAAGCAAACGGAAAACTACGCGCCGGTCTCTTCGCTCACAAACGCTTCATACGCCGCAGCGTCGAGCAGGGCGGCGAGTTCAGCGGGGTTTGAGAGCTCGACCTTGATGATCCAGGCCTCGTGGGCGGCCTCATTGATCTTGTCGGGCGCGTTCTTCAGCTCCTCGTTGACTGCGGTGACCTTGCCGCTCACGGGCGAGTAGAGGTCGCTGACGGCCTTTACACTTTCCACGGACCCGAGGTTGCGCCGGCGGTCACGGCGTCGCCGACCTTGGGCGCGTCCACATAGACGATGTCGCCGAGCGAGCTTTGCGCGTAGTCGGTGATGCCGATGGTGCCGGAGGTGCCTGCGACCTCGATCCACTCGTGTTCGCGGGAGTACTTGAAGTTTGCGGGATAGCTCATTTTCAGTTGCCTTTCGAAAGTAGTGTAATCGGCGGGGGCGTGATGATGGAAGTTCTGAATCACAGTTGCCAGATTTCAGTTCTCAGTTGCTGCTGAAGTTCTGATCCCTGATTTCTGACATCTGACCCCTGTCTCACACATTAAATTTGAAGAACAGAATATCCCCATCCTTCACAACGTACTCTTTGCCTTCAGAGCGCAGCAGTCCTTTTTCCTTGACGGCTTGTTCGCTGCCGAACTGGAAGAGGTTATCGCAGTGGTAGCAGTCGGCCTTGATAAAGCCGCGCTCGAAGTCGGAGTGGATGACGCCTGCGGCTTGCGGAGCTTTGAAGCCGTTGGGAATGGTCCATGCGCGGACCTCCTGTACGCCGGCGGTGAAGTACGTGATCAGGCCGAGCAGGTGGTAGGCGTGGTGGATGAGACGGTTGAGGCCGGGCTCTTCAAGGCCCATCTCTTTCAGGAACTCGCCGCGCTCGGATGGTTCGAGCAGTGCTATCTCCGCTTCCATTGCGCCGCAGATGACGACAACCTCAGCGCCTTCTTCGGTGGCGCGCTGTTCAACGGCCGCGACGTACGCGTTGCTGCCCTTGAGTCCGGCTTCGTCCACGTTGGCGACAAAGAGCACAGGCTTGGCGGTGATAAGCAGCAGTTCGCGAGAGGCGGTGCGCTCTTCGTCGGTGAGTTCAACAACGCGGGCCGGACGGCCTTCACGCAGCGCTTCAAGCAGCTTCAGCAACGCGGCAGCTTCAGCCTTCATCTTTGCATCCGCGGTTGAAGCCTTCGCAGCTTTCTCAGCTTTCACGTAACGCTTTTCAACAGTCTCGAGGTCGGCAAGCAGCAGCTCGGTGTTGATGATGTCGATATCGCTGAGCGGGTTGACGCCGCCCGCGACGTGGATGACGTTGGGGTCGTCAAAGCAGCGGACGACGTGGCAGATTGCATCAGTCGCGCGGATGTGCCCGAGGAACTGGTTTCCGAGGCCTTCGCCCTTGCTGGCTCCGGCGACGAGGCCGGCGATGTCAATGAACTCCATCGTGGTGGGCACGGTCTTGTTGGGATGCACAAAACCCGTGATGCGGTCGAGGCGCGGGTCGGGAACCTCGACGATGCCGACGTTGGGGTCGATGGTGCAGAAAGGATAGTTGGACGCCTGGGCTTTGGCCGAAGTAAGGGCGTTGAAGATTGTGCTCTTGCCCACATTGGGCAGGCCGACGATTCCGCAATTCAAAGGCATTTTGGGTTCTCAGTCAGGGGGTGTTTGGATGCATGGTTATTTACGTGTCTCTATCAGTATATCGTTGCCAGTGTTCAGAAATCAGGGGTCAGGGTTGCAGAGATTCCAGAATCTTCTGCATGTTGCGACCACCGTAAAGAATACGGAGGATTGCAATCTCTTCTTCACGAATACAGAAAAGGATTGAAACACGGTGCTCAAAACCCACCACACGCAAGTTAGTAATATGAGGATGAGAAATTGATGAACCTCGATAAGGGGCAAGATTGAGTTTAACGGCGAAACTGTGAATGCGTGTGATGTAAGACTTTGCAATATTCGCACTAGCTTGCTTGTTGATATAGAGATAAATATTTCTCAGGTCGCATTTGGCACTGGGACGAAACTGAACGCTATAGACTTTCACAGCGTTACTCTATGTTGAGCTCTTTGAATAGCAAAGGCAGAACTTCATCTGCGGGAATGCTGGGTCGCGGGTCTGCGAGAGAGGCCTCGGCGAGTTCGGTAAGCCATTCATCGATGTCTTTTTCTTCGCGGTCAAGCGCGCGCAGGCCGGCTTGGATGACCTCATCGGCGGAGGTATAGCGACCGGAGTTTACACGCTCCTCTACGGATGTGCGCAAGGTCCCGAGATCAACGAGTATCGGATTGTGCTGTGCGGACATAGTTGGCTCCGTGCATTCATTGTAGCGCGGAATTGATTTTGATTCACAGGCAACGTTGTGGCCTATTTGTCAAAGAACTGCCCGTGTCCGCCGTTGGCCCAAGGGTCGTAGTGCGCGGCGAAGTTTGCGCGGTCGGTTGTGGAGGGGTGATTGCCGAACCAGATATCGAAGAAGAGATTTGGATTCGGGTCTTCAAGCCAGGCGGCGCCGAGGTCGTTGAAGGCGCGGATGGCGGTCTGCTGCGGGTTGAGGACGAGCGAGTGGATGGCCTCCTGCCCGTAGATGTCGGCCTCATGCTCGTAGTGGCGACTGACTGCGTTCATTGCCGGCGATAGAAACTGGCTGACGATGCTGAGCGCAAGAAAGAGCACGGTGAAACCGGCGCGTGATGAGTATTCACCGAGCTGCCATTTTGCGGCGTAGCGCGCGTGGAGCCGCTCGCCGAGCTTGGCGGTGAGAAAGACAGCGATGAGGGTGATGAAAATGTCGATGACTATTTGTTTCGGCAGATGATGGAGAACGTAGTGGCCGCTCTCGTGTCCCATCATGAAGAGAATTTCGTCGTCGGGCATGTGTGCGGCGGCTGTGTCCCAGATAACCATGCGCTTGGTTGCGCCAAGGCCGGTGACGTATGCGTTATAGCCGGTGGATTTGTCGCTGACAAGCGCGATGTAGCGGCGTGAGTCCGGAATATCAGTACCGGTGCGCGCGACCAGTGGATCTAGTTTTGTTGAGAGCGCAGCGTGGTGCTGGTTGAGGGGCTCGACCTTGTCGTAGAGTTGTTCGACGTAGGGCGAGACGACAGTGCCGAAGACGATAAGCGGCGCGATGATGAGCCAGCTCCAGAACCAGTAGCGGCGTGGTGAGCGGCGGACAATCCAATTGAAGAGCAGAAGCAGAAGCGTGCCGAAGATGAGTTCGAGAGCGAGAGAGATGGTGAAGTCGCCGAACCAACTTGACCATGTTTGCACGCTGACGCCAAAGTGCTGCTCGACGTGGTGGCCGTAGAGCGATAGCGGCAGGTCGAGCGCCGTCATGATGAGGAAGAAGAAAATAAAGTAAAACGCGCCCTGGAAAAAACTGAGATGGAAGCGGCCCTGGCAGTAGCGTTCGAGCTTGGCGGCAAAACCAAGAGCGAGAAAAAGCCAGAGGGTGAGCAGGCTCCAGAGGATGCCGACGATGGTGAGGATGTGGCGGACGCGCGTGATGGCGATGGCATGGTGTAGCTGCACGCCGGAGAGTTGGTAGGAGTCGGCGTGCGGTTGAGCTGCCGAGACCGGTTGCGTGTTGGGCGCGGTGGCGGGTGATTGCGCTATCGCAGAGACACTGAGCGCCATAACCGCAAGCATTGCACAAATGAGAATCGACTTTGCCGATAGCGACATGGTCTAGTACCTCCGTTTTGTTCGCTGCGCGCTGATAAGTGCGGGAACTTGAGAGAATTCTTACTGAATCTATTATCGCGCAACTGAATTCATGCGGCATGACTGGACTCAAAGCCGTCTGAACAGTTACAAGGAGATTGTGAACTGTGGAATGGAGTGTATGCCGAAATACTTTTTAACTCTCAAAAATAATAGCCCTGTGTTGAAAATTGCAACGATGACCGTGGTGTTTGGTTGCGTTCTGTTGAGCGGCACATCTGCGCTGAACGCTCAAAGCGCGGCCCAGGTGAAAGACCCGCCGCTGTTGACCACGCTGACCAACGAGCTGAACCGCGCGTTCACTGAGTTGACGCGTCCTAAATCTAGCACGGAGACGAACTGGGCTGCGACGCCGAACTCTGCGCGAGGGCAGCGCGAGTCGGGCAAGTCGATGGAGCAAAAGTCTACGGACAATTCCCCCGTGCCGCCGTACTTCATCAGTTATTCCATCAGCGACTCGAACGATGTGACGATACGTGGAGTTTTCGGCGGAGTCATGGACTCTGCAACCAGCCACACGCGCACCGGCGATGTGGTGGTACGCATCGGCGACCCCACGCTCGACAATACCCACGGCACACATCACACCGCAGCGGCGACCGGCGTGCAGATACCTCTTGGCGATGACAGTCGCGCCATCTCGCGCTCGATGTGGGAGGTGACGAACGCCGCTTATGGCAACGCGCTTGAAACTTACTTGCGCGTGAAGACCGAGGCGCAGGTGCGCGCCAAGGAAGAAGACACATCCGCGGATTTCTCAAAAGAAAAACCCGAGGTCTCGATAGCCGAGCCCGCTGCACCGCCGAAGATCGACAACGCGGCGTGGGAGAAGCGTGTGAGCGCGCTCTCGGCGGTCTTCCGCGAATTTCCTGATGTGACCACGAACGTCGTCATCTTCACTGCTGGCACCGAGACGGATTATTTTGTTTCAACCGAAGGCTCGCGCATCGTGCAGCCGCACCGCCAGGCGCGCTTGGTTGTATTTGCCGTGACGCGCGCTGAGGATGGAATGGACCTGTTCCGCGCGCAGACGTTTGAAGCCGAGACTGCTGATGGTTTACCAAGCCAGCAAGCGATGGAAGCTTCACTGCGCGAGCTGGGCAAAAGTTTGGAGGCGTTGCGCAAGGCGCCGGTGACGGAGCCGTTCAATGGCCCGGTGATTCTCTCCGGGCGCGCGGCGGCGGTCTTCTTCCACGAGGTGCTTGGCCACAGGCTTGAGGGCCAACGCCAGCGCGGTGATGAAGAAGGGCAGACGTTCACTAAAGAATTGAATAAGGATGTGCTGCCGAGTTTTCTTTCTGTGTCCGACGATCCGACGCAAGTGAAATTCGGACAGACGCAGTTGAGCGGCTTCTACCAGTATGACGAAGAAGGTCAGAAGGCGCGGCGCGTTGACCTGATACAAGACGGCGTGCTGAAAACATTTCTCATGTCGCGTCTGCCGATTGCCAGCTTTTCAAATTCAAACGGCCACGGGCGCGCGCAGACAGGGCGCATGCCGACCGGCCGACAAGGCAACCTGATAGTCACGTCAACGAAGACGGTGAGCGATGCGGAGCTGCGGAAGCAATTGATAGCCGAAGCGAAGAAGCAGGGCAAGCCATACGGATTGTTCTTTGAAGACATCTCCTCGGGCTTCGCGGTGACGCAGCGAAACTCGCCGCAGGCATTTCAAGTGATACCGCTGGTGGTGTGGCGCGTGTATGTGGACGGCCGCCCGGATGAATTGGTGCGCGGTGTCAGCATCGTCGGCACGCCGCTCGCCGCGATGAAGAGCATCTTGATGACCAGCGACACGCGCGAGGTCTTCAACGGCGAGTGCGGCGCGGAGTCGGGCTCGATACCAGTAAGCGCAGTTGCGCCGGCAATGCTGTTGAGCGGCATTGAGACGCAACGACAACCGCAGGGAACATCGCGACCTCCGATTCTTCCGATTCCTTCAGCGAAGGAGGCCAAGTAAATGAACAAGCTAATTTGCATTTTTTCGCTGACGCTCGTTGCATCACTTACACTATGCGCGCAACCGGTGAAGGCCACGCGCGCGGAAGCCGTGAAGGACCCGGTCATCAAGGCGATGCTTGAAGAGCTGGACCGCTCGAAAGCCGAGTTGCAGCTCAAGGGATTTGAAAAGCCGTTCTTCATCGAGTATCGCCTCGAAGAGATAAACAGCTTCCGCACTAACGCGGAGTACGGTGCGACGCTCAACGTTACACACGTGCATCGCCGCGGCGTGCGCGTGAGCGTGCACGTTGGCGATTACAAACTCAACAGCGCGGGTGAGGGCGACACCAGCGCGCAGATAGTAGTGCTCGGCGACGACCCAATCGCGCTGCGCTCGTCGCTTTGGCAAGCGACCGATGACGCGTACAAGGCCGCGATCGATGCGTACACCAAGCGACAGACGGAGATAAAGCAGTACGAGACGCCTCCACAAACTGACGACCTATCAAAAGAGCAACCAGTCATCCTGCTGGAGCCGCCACAAAATTTTTCAGTCGACGAGGACGCGTGGGTTAAGGCGATCGCCAACGTGACCGGCCTTTATCGCACTGAGAAGGGTTTAATGACGCGACCTGCGGATGTTGCGTACTCGCGCGCGTACTTTAGCGGCTACCTTGTGACTACCTGGTTTGTGAACAGCGAGGGCACCATCACGCGCATGAACGAAGTGCGCTACGAGGTGAACTTCAGCACCGGCGGACAGGCGGCCGACGGAATGAAGCTCGACCGCAGTTATTATCTTGCGGGAACGAAGCCGGGCGATTTGGAAACGACAGCGGACCTCAACCGTCATGCCATCGATTGCATCAACGGACTCGGCGCGTTGCTAGTTGCGCCGCTTGTCGAAGAGGAGTATCACGGGCCGGTGTTGATTGAAGCAGATGCGTCGGCTGGAGTGATGAAAGGATTGCTGGCAACGCCGATTGCCGCTTCGCGTCCACCGCTCGGAACAAATGCGCGCACCACAGGAGCATTCGCGTCGAGCTATCACGCGCGCGTACTGCCGGTGTTCATCAATGTAGTTGACGACCCCACGCTTGCCGAGTGGAACGGTAAGGGCTTGACAGGCACGTACAACATTGACGACGAAGGCGTGCCGGCGCGGGCGGTCGAAGTGGTGAAGAACGGCAAACTGGAAAATTACCTGCTCGGACGCGCGCCCATTCGTGATTTTCCGAATTCGAACGGCCATAGCCGCGCGGGTTTATACGCCGAGTCGCATCCGACGATCGGTGTGTTGAAGATAACCGCTGAGAACGGTGTGACTGAAGAGGAGCTGAACCAGAAGCTGCTGGCACTTGCCAAAGACCGCGCACTTGATAACGTGTACGTCGTCGAGGCGATGCAGGGCGGGATGAAGCCGCGCTTGCTTTACATGGTCGGCAAAGACGGCAAGCGGACTCTGGTGCGCGGCGCAAAGCTTGAGGACCTCGACCTGCGCGCGCTGCGTTCGGGAATCATAGCCGCGGGCAAGGAGTTGTTTGCTAACAACTACGTCGGCAACATTCCGCAGACGGCGCTTGCGCCCTCGCTGTTGTTTGATGACGTGACGGTGAAGCGCGCCAACGAGAAGAACGACAAGCTGCCGTACTACCCTCCGCCAGCGGAGTAGCGCGCCTCAGATTGAATAGCCTCGGCTTTCGCCGGGGCTATTTTGTTTTTGCCGTCCAAGCACCGACTATCAAGCCCATGATGCTCATACCGACGAGCCAGAAGCCTGCGTTGACCAGGAAAGACGCCATCGGCACCAGTGCGAAGACGTCGCCGGTTGCGTGATCGGCGAGCATGAAGAAGAACCACAGCACAATGCCGTACTTGATGCCGCGCGCCGCGGATTGGCCGCCGGTCTTTTGCAGCACCCAGCTGATGCCCATGGCGACGAAGAAGGCGCTCACATACGCAGTTAGAAATTGAATGTATTGGAACGACGGCCCGACGCCGCTGTTCATCAACCAGGCGCGGTCATGGCCGATGCCGCTGAGCCACTGGTTCATGAAGACCGAGTACCAGACCGCCTCAAGAACAAAATTGGCCAAAGCGGCAACGGCAATGGCGAGATAGTTGAAATGAACCTTATGCGAAACTACGGACATATAAACCTCCACCGTCTTTGAAGTTTGTGAACCAGCTAGTGGAGGCCATATTAGACGAAATCCTGCACGCTGGGCGAGTGAATTTTTCTATAACGTGAACCTGCCCCAGGCTTCGATGACTGCACGCGAAAAGCTCGTCCACGTTGGATTAAAGAAAAGGAACATCGTGATCACCTGTAGCGCAACGATGTAAACGGCGCCGATGAGGAACTGCTGCATCACGCGGTTCTTCCACAGGTCCCAGAGCAACATGAGCAGCAGCAGGATGAGCGAGCCCGAGTAGAAAAAGAAGAACGCCTGCACAGGTGTGTGGAAGCTCAAGTGAAAAACATTCCTTAACACGCGCGCTGCGCCGGCGGTCATGATGGAAATATTTGCCAGGAAGATGACGCGTCGATGCGCTGCGAGATTTTTGCGCAGCAGAATGCCCCAAGTGATGAGCGTGGCGAAGCTGAGCAGATTGCCCGCGGGGATGGCGAGGAAGGCAGGCGTGGTGCCGGGCGTGTGGAGGTTCGTCGCCTCCCAACTGAGCTCGCCCCATGCGGCGATGAGAATGAGCAGTGCAGCCCAACCCGTGGCGAACCAGCCGAACTTGCGATGGAACTTGACGTTGTCGAACTCGACAAGAAGAACCTGCACCGTGAGAATGAGCAGCCAGATGGTGGTGAAGATGGCGTGGACGTGGACGATCCGCGGCGGGTGCGGAGTTTCATGCAGGTAGTTGTGCAAGTCTGCGCTGAAGCCGGTGACGACGATGGCGAGGAAAATTACAAGCCATAGAAGTGTGATGCGCCGGTCATCACGTGAAGACCAGTTGCCGCGTGTGTGCAATTGCATTCTGATGACCTCTTCCTTTCCTTACAAGCCCAACTTCGCCCATGCTCCCAGTAATTGGTGCGTGATATCAGTCCAGGCGGCGCTTCTAAAGAGCTGGATGGAAACAATTTCGTAGCCGATGATCAAAAAGACGCCAGCCAGGAACTGATGCATCACACGGTTCTTCCAGAGGTCCCACAGAAACATGAGCAGCAGGATAAGCAGCGTGCCGCTGTAATGAAAAAAGAACTGTCCGATGAAGGAACTCGGGAACGGGACCAAATACTGACAGAGCCGCGCAAAACCAGGCATGGTGATTGCGATGTTTGCAAGCATCATCACGCGCCGGTGAGCCGCAATGTTGCTGCGCAGTAGTATGCCCCACACTGTGAGCAGCGCAAACAGAAGCATGCTCCCAATGGAGATGGCGATAAAGGAAGTCGACCACTCCGGCATATTCATATGTGCGGTTTCCCAAGTGAGTTCGGCGGCGATTGCGAGTACGGTCAAAAGCGCAGCCCATCCGGCTACAAACCATCCAAGCTTCCGGTGCAACTTAACATTGTCCAACTCAACCAACAGCACCTGTGTGATGAGCAGCAGCAGCCAGATGGTGGTGACTATCGCATGAACGTGCACAATCTTTGAAACTGCCGGCGTTTCATGGAAGTAGTTCTTCAGGTCCATCACGAAACCGGTGACGATGAAGAAGAGGAAGATCAGGAGCCAAACAAGTGTGATGCGCCGGTCATCACGTGAAGACCAGTTGCCGCGTGTGTGCAATTCCATTTTGTCGACCTCCGCGGAGCCGTGCTTGCACACAGTTACTCCGCTGAAAACTGAAAACGTCGGGGAAATTGGGGTAGTGCAATAGTACTTGAAGCTTTTAGTAATTGAAATATTTTTTTAATCCAGTCGCGTTAAGAACGCGGTGCCTTCGACCGGTTTTAAGTGCGCCGCAATCTTCTCCGCAACTTCGCGGTTGCCCTCGGGCGGACGGATGCGAACCCAAAAACTCGCCTCGCCGGGGAACTCGATAACCTTGGCGTCAGGATATTTGCGGATGAGCTGCTGCTTGAGCTCGAGCGCTGCATCTTCGTTTTTGAATGCGCCAATCTGCACGCACCACTTGCCGCCTGTCTCCATCGGCTTCGGCGTTTGGTAAACCTCGATGCGAACGTGCGAGAGCCCTTCGCGATAATTGCCGATAGCTTTCGCCGCAGCCTTCGTCAGATCAAGGTTGCGCCCGTCAACAAACGGCCCGCGGTCGGTGATGCGCAAAATCGCAGCCTGGCCGGTTTTGATGTTGGTCACTTTGACGAGTGAGCCAAACGGCAGCGTGCGATGCGCGGCGGTCATTGACTCGTCGCTGAACAAGTCGCCGTTCGCCGAGTGCCGCCCCTTCGCCGCCGTATACCAGGTGGCGTAACCTTCTTCTGTGTAGATAGGCCGGTGCTGCTGGACGAACTCGAGGTCTTCCTGGCTGACCGAAACCGGCACGCTTGCCGCTGGATTTGCGGAAGGCGCAGAGTGAACGGCAGTGGCAGGCGCAGGCCGAACAGAACCCTTTGCAGGCAGCGGCAGAGGCGGCGGAAGCGGCTCGTCATCCTTCGTCTTATGCCCGCAACCCGAGAGCACCAGCAGAACGCACAGGTGAGCAGCGCTGCCGACGAATAGCCTATAAAAACCGGCAAATCCCGCTGATTTCGGCATCAATCCTGGCAATCGGCGCCCCTCCTCACTCAATCTGAAACTAATCAATCGCTATGGTCAACTGAATCCAGCGCAATCGGGCCCGACAGAGTGCCCGAAGCGGCAACTTGAAGCCTCAGGCCAGGCCAACAATCACGAATCAAATCAATCGTTTACGCTCTATTTAAAATCCCGGCCAAACCATTCAATTGGGCCATAGAACCGTTCACTGCCACATATCGCCATTCAATGCGCTCTCTTTGTATTGTCCAAGGGTTGGCTATACCCTCAGAGTGGATTTATATACCCGTATTTTCTTCAAAATACGGACGCCCAGCAGGCGACTGGAACAACAGCCCAGCCCGCCCCAGAGTTTAGCCCGGAACCAATCCCAATTAGAGGAGAGAAAAAGATCATGGCAAAAGCAATCAAGTACGTCGAGCAGGTTGGCGTTTACGCCGCAAAGGGTGCATGGGCGGTTTTTGAGCGCCTTAACCGCATCAGCCCCAACCCAGGCTTTACGCCCAAGTGGTCGGACAAGCCGCTCCAGAAGAGCTGGCAGAAGGAAAAGCCCCCGCTCGGCTGGCCGCGCACCACTGACTCGCTTTGCCCCAAGTGCGTGCCTGAGATTCGCCAGCAGATCCTCGATGGCAAGCTGCCGCACGAAGTCCTCCTCAACGAGAAGGTCGGCGAGATCAAGGCCCAGATCATCGAGCGCGACGGCGAGATCTGGATGGTCAAGGATTGCCCCAAGCACGGCCGCTTTGAAGACATCATGAGCATCGACGCTCCGTTCTTCAAGCACCTTGAAGAGAGCTTCCCCGGCCGCGATATGCGCGCCCACGGCGAAGGCGACAAGAACCTGCACCACCACGGCACCTCGACCGTCACGCACGGCCGCGGCGCGGTGCTCACCATCGACCTCACCAACCGCTGCAACATGATGTGCGACCCCTGCTTCATGGACGCCAACCAGGTCGGCTTCGTCCACGAACTCACATGGGACGAGATCAAGACCATGCTCGACAACGCCATCACCGTAAAGCCGAAGCGCCAGATGAGCGTTCAGTTCTCAGGCGGCGAGCCCACCCTTTCGCCTTACTTCCTTGACGCCGTTGCTTACTCGCGCAAGGTTGGTTACAACAGCGTGCAGGCCGCTTCGAACGGCATTGAGTTCGCCAAGAGCAAAGAGCTCTGCCGCGCCGCTGCCGAAGCGGGTCTCCGCTACGTTTACCTTCAGTTCGACGGCATCGGCAACGCTGCCAACTCGCACCGCAAGGTCGGCAATCTGTTTGATGTGAAGCTCCAGGCCATCAACAACCTGCACGAAGCCGGTGTTGACATCGTTCCCGTGACGACCATCATCAACGGCATCAACAACGAGCAAGTGGGCCGCATCATCCAGTTCGCGCTCGACAACCCAAAGAAGATCAACTTCCTCAGCTTCCAGCCGGTCAGCTTCACGGGCCGCGACGAAGACATCAGCGACGAGCGCCGCTTTGCCCAGCGTTACACGCTCAGCCACATGGCGCACGACGTCAAAAAACAGACCGGCATGGGCGAGCCTGTCCGCGATTGGTTCCCCATCAGCTTCATGAGCACCTTTAGCGATTGGGCCGACCTTATCCATGGACCCAACCACGATTGGGGCGCGCTCAGCTGCGGATGCCATCCCAACTGCGGCATCGGCATGGCCGTCATGATCGACAAGGAAACCAAGGAAGCCGCGCCTGTCACCTCGTTCCTCAACATGGACCGCGTTGCCAAGGACCTGGCCAAGATCAATGACGCCGCCCGCGGCAAGTTCCTCTCCATCTTCGGCATGGCGCTGAGCTTGATGCGCAACTACTCACCCTTCAAGTCACCCACGCACTTCAAGATCACCGACATGTTCCAGAAGATGGACAAGACCTTCGGCGCAACCGGCAAGAACTACGGCAAGGTCACCGGCGACCGCACCATGGAAGACATCAAGAAGCGCCGTGAAGACCGCTGGAACTTCCTCTTTATCGCCGGCATGTGGTTCCAGGACCTGTTCAACTACGACTTCCGCCGCACCGAGCAGTGCATCATCCCGTATGCCACGCAAGAGGGCGAGATCAGCTTCTGCGCGTACAACACCGGCATCGGATGGCGCAACATCATCGAGAAGATGCACATGACCGCCACGCTCACCAAGTGGTACGAGGAGCACGGCCGTCACGAGATCTTCGCCGGCGGCAAGAAGGTCGGCATGACGCATGTGGGCCACGAGCTCAACCTCCGCATGGAGCACGTGAACTCCGAAGCCAACCACACGCTCGACGAGCTGGGCATTGCCAAGAATGCGCGCGAAGAGAAGCTCCGTGCACGCGATGCGGCCCACCTCACACCCGAGCAGCAGGCCGAGAACGCGAAGATGGCCAAGCTCTATCGCGAGCACATCCTCGGTGAGAAGCCCGTTGAAGGCCTCGTCTCGCTCGACTCCATCGCCCCCGCGAAGAAGGTCCAGGAGACCGTCTCCGGGGACTAAGCGCCAACAAGCAGCAAAACAAAGGCCGCCCTGGTGGGCGGCCTTTGTTTTGCATGAGAGTGCGGTTTAGCGGATGCGGAAATTGTATGCGATGCCGAAGCTGATGACCGGGTAATACTGCAACGGCTCAAGGTCGTTGGAATATTTGTTTATCTGCGCGTTCAGGTCGGCTTGCAGCGCGGGGTAACTGGTCACGCTAATCGGCGTACCGCACGTCGTCGTCCCGGGGCACACCGCGCCGCCGGTAAACGCGAGCTTCAAATTAGGCTTGCCGCTCAACACAACGCCGAGCTCAACCGGGAAGCTCAAGTGCCCGCCTTTGCGCGAGATCATGTTGCCCCAGCCCGTGCTCAGCAGAACGGCGGGGCTTGTGTTGTTGAACAACAGCGAGCCGGTGCCGGTGACAGGCGCGACGACGTAGTAAGTGTTGTTGTTGAGCGTGAAGGTTTGCCCGTTCGGTGTAGTGAAGGGACTCGTGGCCTGGTTGCTGTTGTGCACCAGCGCGCCAGCCGAGAAGCGCAGGCCATGCATCGGGAATGGATAGAAGTCGAGCGCGCCGCCAGCCGACTCAAGTGTGAGCGACGGATTGAACGTCAGCCCCTTCTCGGTGAAGTTGCCAATGTCGTAACTGAAATAGTTGCCCATGCCGCGGATGTTGAAGTGGTTGCTGAGATTGGTTGCCACCTGCACGTTCGCGCCCAGCGTTCCAACGCCGGCCTCGAAAGCCAAACGCGAGAAAGGATGCGGGCGGTCAAGATACGCGTAAGGCGTTTTGCCCTCGGAGGTGCGCGGCATGGGCTCAGGTGCAAGGCCGTCAGTTGAAGATGAAACTGTGGACCAGTTGTCACTGATCAGCGGGCTTTTGGGTTGCGCTTTCACCAGACAAGGCAGAAGTGCAAGAGCAATGAATGAACATAAAAGTGTGCGTTTCACTTGGTGTCGCTCCTTAAGTGAGTGCGATGTGCATTGTTTGCGCGTGCAGACACAATGCAGCTTACTGGTCACTGACACGGCCACCCGGAAATAATTGCGGTCAGTTGCGCCAATATTTTTAACTTTGGTGATTCGTGAAATTTCAGTCCCAAAATGGCTCTAAGCGGTACTCTTGAACCATGACAGATGCAGAACTGATGGGGCGGATACGCCGCTCGGCCAGCGAGAAGGCCGGATACAAGCAACTCGTCCGCGAGCTCGGCCTCGGCGGTGGGCGCGAGCGGCGCTTGCTGCTGACGCAACTGGACCGGCTCACCAAAAGCGGCCAGCTCGTCCGCCTCGACCGCGAGATGTGGGGAATTCCGAAGCCCGTTGCCGCGGCGGATTCCCAAGGCCGCGCCGTCCACGCCACCCGCGAGAACCTCATCGCAGGCCGCCTCGACCTGCACCGCGACGGCTACGGCTTCGTCCGCCCCAACGCCGGCCAAACTGCAACCAAGGAAGACGTCTTTGTTCCGCCCAACGAGATTCACAGCGCCATGCAGGGCGATCAGGTCCTCGTCGAGGTCGAGCAGGGCCGCGACGGCCGCTGGCAGGGGCGCATCGTCCGCGTCCTCGAGCGCCGCAATCCCACCGTCGTCGGCGTCTTTCATTACTCGTGGCGTGACCGCGAGCAGAGCGCGCATCGCGGCCATTGGGTTGCTCCGTTTGACGACCGCATGAACCAGTGGATCCTCATCCCCGAGGGCGAAGAGCTGCCAGAGGCTGGCGCCGCATGGGCATCTCCGCACCGGACACTAGGCGAGCGCTTGCATGCGCGCGAGAAGCAGGCATCGCTTGAAGGCATGGTCGTTGATGTGGAGATAACCGCGTTCCCCACACCAACCAAGCCCGCAGTCGGTCGCGTGATTGAAGTGCTAGGCTTCGCTGAGGAGTTCGGCGTCGACGTCGAAATGATGATCCGCAAGCATCAACTGCCTCGCGTTTTCCCGGATGAAGTTCTCGATGAAGCCCGTCGCGTTGCGCACCTCGACCCTGCCGAGATCGCCCGCCGCCGCGATTTCCGCGACCAAACTATCGTGACCATCGACGGCGAAACCGCCAAGGATTTTGACGACGCAATTCGCGTCGTCGAACACGCCGACGGCAGCTACGACCTCGACGTCCACATCGCCGACGTTGCGCATTACGTGCAACCCGCCTCCGCGCTGGACCTTGAAGCGCGGCTGCGCGGTACGAGCGTTTACTTCCCTGACCGCGCGCTGCCGATGTTGCCGCATGAGCTTTCGAGTGGCATTTGCAGCCTCAAGCCCGATGAAGACCGGCTGGTGCTGAGCTGCCTGATGCGCCTCTCGCCCGAGGGCCACGTCGAAAGTTACGAAATTTGCGAGGGCGTCATCCGCTCCGCCGCGCGCATGACCTACACCGCGGTCTCAAAAATTCTCGCTGGCGACGAGGAAGCGCGCGCCGAGTACGCCCCTCTCGTCCCCGACTTCGAACGCATGCACAAGCTCGCGCTCAAGATGAACAAACTCCGCGAGCAGCGCGGCAGCATCGACTTCGACCTGCCCGAGCCCGTCATCGTCTTCGACGAGCACGGCCAGATGAGCGGCGTCACCAAGGCCGAGCGCACCTGGGCCAACCGCCTGATTGAAGAGTTCATGCTCGCCGCCAACGAGTGCGTCGCCGCATGGCTTGAGAACAGCGGCGTGCCTGCGATCTACCGCGTTCACGAGAAGCCCGAAGCCCGCCGCATCGTCGAGTTCGAAGAGCTGGCGCTGAGCTTTGGACAATCGCTCGGCGTGGGCGCACTGCCGGTGAAGAAGTTCACACCACGCGCCGAAAAGCGCGACCAGCGCCGCGACGGCCGCGCTGCAAAATCGCACGAAGTCGTCAAAGACATCCACGTGACGCCGATGATGTATCAAAAGCTGTCGGCGCGCATCGAGGGCAAACCCGAAGAGCGAATCTTAAGCTACCTTATGCTGCGCTCGCTCAAACAGGCGAAGTACTCCGAGGTCAACGAAGGCCACTTCGCGCTGGCCGCGCCGGTTTACACGCACTTCACTTCGCCCATACGCCGCTACCCCGACCTCATCGTCCATCGCATCACGAAAACTTTGCTGGCGGCTGGGCTGAACGGCGCAGGCGAGCCGAGCATGCGCGCCTATGGTGCGCGGCGTACCGCAAAACCCGCACCACGCGATGAATCTTTCAATCGCATTGCCATCACTCTCATCGACGAGCCGCCAGTCCCAGAGGCCGAGCTTGCGCAAATAGCCAGTGAGACCAGCCAGACAGAGCGCCGCGCCGCCGAAGCAGAGCGCGAGCTGATGGAGTGGAAGAAGGCGCGCTTCATGGAAGACCGCGTCGGCGAGGAGTTTGCCGCGCTCGTGCTCAACCCGACCAAGTACGGAATGTTCGTCGAGCTCAAGGAGATGTTCATCGAAGGGCTTGTCCCCATCGACTCACTCCGCGACGACCGCTATGTTTTCCGCGAGGGCTCGCACGACATCTTCGGCCTGCGCAACGGCCGCCGCTACCACGTAGGTGTCCGTGCGCGGTTTCGAGCAATCATGCGACCACTCGAACGTGACCCGCCCGGTGGGATCGAACTTCAGCAACAGGTGTTGCAGGAACGCGCACGCCGCATCCACACCGCCGTTTTCGGAGTGCAGCCACAGGCCGTGGCCTTCCGTTGGACTGTCGGCATCGGTGTCGAACTGCCAATCTTCCAGCATGTCTTCAAGTTCCTTGAGGAAGTCTTTGGACAGCTCATCGCCTTGGTGGGCTTGTTCGGCTTGGTGATGCAGTTCGAGCGCGTAGGCTTGCGCCGCCGCGCTGGGCAGCGGTACCACCAGACTGAAATTGGTGTAG
>CAIMNN010000588.1 GCA_903842845.1 uncultured Acidobacteriaceae bacterium
GCGCCCTTTTTGGTGCCGACCAACACCCTGACTGTGCTCATTGGGGAAGTCCTCTTTTGCTGAGGTGAACATCTAGTGCTCAATTATTCTTCCTGAACGAGAGGGTGTTGACAAGGGATATTTCGAGCAGATGAAGGAGTGTTGAACTTGCGGTGACTGGCAACCTGCGAGTGCCCCGGTGCCTCGCTGTTTCCGCCTCCACAAACGTGATTGCGCAACATACCGGGGGTTCGCACAACTAAATAAAATTCACATGATGGAAAGCAATTGAATCTGCGGCAATGTGTCACATCAATGTGCGTGCGGCAAGTGGTATACCGATATTGGAGGAAGTGCATGAACTATCCGGTATGGGATGTCTCGTTTGGCGCGGGGTTGTTGATAGCGCTGGTTGCAATTCTTCATGTTTTTGTTTCGCACTTTGCGGTGGGCGGCGGGCTGTTCCTGGTGCTGACCGAGCATCGCGCGCTGCGCAGCAAAGATTCTGAGCTGATGGGTTGGCTGAAAAAGCACAGCAAGTTTTTCGTGCTGGTGACGGTGGTCTATGGCGCGGTGAGCGGCGTGGGGATATGGTTCACGATTGGGTTGATAAGCCCGACGGCGACGAGCAATTTGATACACGCATATGTGTGGGGCTGGGCGATTGAGTGGGTGTTCTTCTTCCTGGAGATAACGGCTGCGCTGCTCTATCTATATGGATGGGAGAAGCTGACGCCGCGGCTGCATCTTTGGTATGGGTGGATCTACTTTATCGCCGCATACATGAGCCTGGTGGTCATCAACGGCATTATCACGTTCATGCTGACTGCGGGCAAGTGGACGGAGACGCACGAGTTCTGGCAGGGATTTTTCAATCCGACGTATTGGCCGTCGCTGGCGTTCCGGACGGCGATATCTCTGGCGCTGGCGGGCGTGTATGCGCTGATAACTGCGAGCGTTGTGAAGGATGCGGGGTTGAAGGCGCGGTTGGTGCGTTGGAGCGCGCTGTGGGTTGTGCCGTCGCTGGCGGTGCTGCCGGCGTGCGGTTGGTGGTACATCCAGAAGATTCCCGCAGAGGTGTGGGCGAATGCGCGCGGTGGAATGCCGACGGGCACGCACTATGCGACGCTGGCGGTTGTGCTGCTGGGCGCGACGCTGTTGCTGGCGCTGCTTGCGCTGGTGCGGCCGGCGAAGTTGCACTTGGCGTTTAGTTTGTTGCTGGCGCTGGTTGCGCTTTGCGCGATGGGCAGCTTTGAGTTTGTGCGCGAGGCGGTGCGCAAGCCGTACGTGATCTCAAATTATTTGTATGCGAACTCGCTGTACTCGACAACCATCCCCGGCGATGGCGGCTTCAGTATTGATGAGGTGACGAGCGCGGGAATTTTGAAGTCGTCGAAGTGGACGAGCATCCATGAGGTCACGGCGGAGAACCAGGTTGCGGCGGGGCACGAAGTTTTCCGGTTGGAGTGCCAGAGCTGCCACACGGTGGATGCGTATCGCGGCGTGAAGGGTTATCTGGTGAAGAATGATTGGGACCAGACGAAGATAAACCAGATGCTCGGCGGGTTGAACTTCATGCACAACGGCGTGATGCCATCGTTTGCCGGGACTGACACGGAGCGCGGCGCCCTCGCCGCCTACCTCTTCACCATCCATCCCGTCGCGGCCAACGCTCCTCAACCCACCGATGGCGCAACGGTGTACGCGCAGAACTGTGCGATGTGCCATCAGATAAAAGCGGAAGACAAGCTGTTCAAGAATCTGCCGGCTGACACGAAGACAGCGAGCGATGCGATGAAGGACCTGACCGGGTTGTTTGCGTTGATGCCCGATATCAAACTCAACGACCAGCAGCGGTTCAACCTCGCTCAATGGGTCAACGACCAACGCGCGTCACACGGCATTGCAGCGCCGAAGCAAGGAGGCAACTAATGTTTGATCCGAATATTGTTCCCGCACTCGACCCGAACCCGTTGCCCGCGCCGTATTGGGTCTTCAAGCTCCTCCTTCTCGTCACATTCTTCTTGCACATCATCACGATGAACTTCCTGCTCGGCGGCGCATTCGTCGCGCTAGCCGCAAAGTGGTTCTCAAAAGACAACAAGCACGGCTTCCGCGTTTTCTTTGACGTGGTGAAGAAGCTGCCGTCGTTCCTCGCCGCAACCATCACGCTCGGCGTTGCGCCGCTGTTGTTTGTGCAGGTGCTGTACGGGCAGTTCTTTTACTCGTCGTCGATTGTCATCGCGTGGCCGTGGTTCTTTGTCTTGGTGTTCATCACGGTTGCGTACTACGGCTTCTACTATGTGAGCTTCCGTGCGGGCAAAGAGGGTGGACGCCCGGTGCTGGTGCAGACCATCAGCGCGCTGCTCATCTTCTGCGTCGGTTTTATTTACTCGAACAACTTCTCGCTGCTGGAGCATCCCGATCGCTGGGGCGGAAAATATCTCGCTGCGCCGTCGGGGTGGAACCTCAACCTGACGGAGCCGACGCTGTTTCCGCGCTATCTGCACATGTTTGTCGGTGCGCTTGCACTCGGCGGTTTGTTCCTGGTGTACATCGCGATCGCAAACTGGAAGCGCGATAACGATTACGCGCGGCAGGTCTTCCAATTCGGCGGCAAGACGTTTATGTATGCGACGATGGCGCAGTTCATCGTCGGGCCGCTGTATTGGATGGCGTTGCCGCGCGACACGCGCATGCTGTTCATGGGCGACAGTCCGCTGGCGTCAGCCTTGCTGATGGTCGGCATCATGGGCGGGCTGGTCGCAATCGTTCTGATGTCGAATGCGGTGCGGACGGAGAAGCTGCGCATGGCCGGGTATGTTGTGCCGGGGATAACGGCGGTGGTGCTCCTGTGCATGGTGGTGATGCGGAGCATTGTGCGTGATGCGGCGTTGAAGGCGTGGTTTGAGCCGTCGAACTTTGCGATCAAGACGCAGTGGTCTGTGTTCCTGATATTCCTTGTGCTCTTTGTCGCGGGCGTAGTTCTTTGGCTGGTGATGCTGTATCGCTTCTTTACAGCGAAAAAAGTTGAGCCGTCCAAGCCGTAGAAGTTTGAACAATCACCATGCGCCGGAGGGACGATAACCGTTCTTCCGGCGCATCTTTTTTGTTGAAAAATGGTGCGTATCAAGGTGTTGCAAGAACGAGGTGGATGTAAGAAGATTCTTTGGTTGTGAAAATCGGCTGTTGATGATGTTGCTATGAATCCATTGGAGGAGAGCATGATCCATCGCAGAGTATTCACTGCACTGATAGTTTTTTTCAGCGCCATCCCAATGCTAGCCAGCGGACCGACGGGCTCCATCACTGGCACCATCACCGACCCGAGCGGCGCGGTGATTCCCAAAGCAAAAGTTACCGTTGTTGATGAAGCGACCAACTCCGCGCGTCATGTTGCAACCAACAGTGACGGAGATTTTACGGTGACACTGTTGCCGCCGGGGCGGTACAAAGTCATGGTTGAGATGCAGGGCTTTCGGCGCAGCGTGAGCAACCATGTGAACCTGGACGTGGACCAGACGGCGCGCGTGGATTTCAAGCTGGTTGTGGGCGCGGTCACGGA
>CAIMNN010000589.1 GCA_903842845.1 uncultured Acidobacteriaceae bacterium
GCTTCTCGCCCACGCTGGTGCGCCGCGTCAAGCTCTACAGCAAAGAGGTTCCGCTCTTCGAGCACTTCGGCATCGAAGAAGAAATTTCGAAGGCACTGCGCTCCAAGGTCTGGCTCAAGAGTGGCGGCTCCATCGTCATCAATCAGACTGAGGCGCTGGTCGCAATCGACATCAACACCGGCAAGTACGTCGGCAAAACGGCGCGCCTTGAGGACACCATCCTCAAGACCAACCTCGACGCCATACCGGAGATTGTGCGCCAGGTCCGACTGCGCGACCTCGGCGGCATCATCGTCATCGACTTCATCGACATGGACGAGCGCAAGAACCGCAACAAGGTTATGACTGCGCTTGAAGATGCACTCAAGGTCGACCGCGCTCCCACCAAGGTCCTTCAGTTTAACGACTTCGGCCTCGTCGCCATCACACGCAAGCGCGTCAAGCAATCACTTGAGCGCACGCTCAGCGTTCCTTGCGCTACCTGCCAGGCCACCGGCATGGTGAAGAGCCCGATGACTGTCGCAAACGAGATATTCATCGAGCTCCGCAAGATGCGCAAGAACTTCGAGAGCCGCGACGTAATGATCCGCGTTCACCCCGAGACAGTCAAGGTCCTTAAGGGCAACAACGCCCGCTGGATCGCCGACTATGAAGAGCTCGTCGGCAAGAGCATCCTCATCAAGAGCGACCTCACGCTGCACCCGGAACAGTACGACATTCAGGGCTAAGCGAGAAGCAAACAAAAAGGGCCGGAGAGCGATCTCTGGCCTTTTGATTTTGTTGGTAAAGCTATCGGATCACATGAATCTTGATTCCAAGCTTCAGCTTTTGCCACAGTTTTTCAGTTGTGTAGATCGGCGCATTCAGCGATATCGCAAGCGCTAAACATGCGCGGTCACCGAGTGATAGTCCGTAATTTGCGGTTTGCGCCATCAAGTCACCGGCTATCCGCGCCTGATCACTGGTGAAGGGTTCCTCACTTTGAAGCATAGATGTCGAATCCAACCAGGCGTATTTCGGATCGTAGCCATTCTTCACCAACTTCGATTGAACCTCGGCCAGATTGACCGTGCTCATGACAGCATTGGCCATAATCTCGTCAGTCATGTAGTCGGCGCCCTTTTCGTGCTGAATGATTGCCAGCATTGCGGACGCGTCCAACACATTTTCATTCATGTTTCGCTGCCTCACGGCGCTCAGCATTCAACTCATCCGCCAGGCTCACTTTTGGGTCAAGGTAAAGCCGCGCCCGCGCCTGTGCGCGCAGAATTCTGCTCCTGAGCGTTGAGATGTGCGCCCCATGCTCATCCAGCCGAAATTCGATCGCACTACCCTCTTTGAGGCCTAATGCATTGCGAATTTCAGTCGGAATCACGACACGCCCCTTGGCTCCGACATTTGTCCGTATGATTGTCCCTGCTTGACTCATGTGACACCTCGTGAACGTAGTGACACTATCCTATCAAAGTGTCACTACGTTGCACAAGTGCCACTAAAGCAACCCGTACCACCTTAGAAAAACAATCCCACCAGCGAAAATACCCAGCGGCGCGATTGCCAGCATCAGCAGCAGATACCAAACCGGTTGTCGTCCACGCGATTGCATCGCCGTCAGCGCCGACATCAGCAGCATCACCAGTGCAAGCCCCAACGTGTGTACCAGCGGATTTGCCTGCGCCAGTTGCGCCGTCACCCATCCGCCTGCCGCCGCGGCTATCAGCAATATCCCGCCGTTTACTAACGTATAGCCGAGCGTCGGCTTCGCCTGCACGCCCGCCCACGAAGGCACGCGCCGCCGCAACACGACCACCGCCGCAGCCTGCACCAGCAGCACAACAACGAACCCAGCCACCAGCGCATAGAACGCGCGCAGCATGATCATGGTTTGACCTCGGGCTTTTGCATCCACGGTGGAGGTGGTTCGGTCGGAGTGCCCACATGTTCCTTCTCAATGCGCTCCAAAAACATCCGCGCCAACCGCGGTTCGCCTGGGTTGTTCTCGCCGTGAATCGTGCACAGGTCCAAAAACTCATCGACTATCGCGCAGCGGTCGCCATCCTGCGCAAAGATCTGCTGCAACGCGAATGCCAGCTCACGCAGCTTAGTTGCCTCGGGCCAACTCGCAGCTCCGTCAACAGTGCCGGCATCAAGAAACAATCCATTCCGCCCCAGTCGGCACTCTTCCAAACACGGGACTAACTGCGCGCGGAAAACCTCCACCAGCGGTGAAAGCTCCTGCGTCACGCGCGGCTCTTCCTCGGGGATGAAGAACTCCTCACGCTCGGACCGCGTCGGTCGCTCTACTCCGTCATCGGGAATCAGTTGTCGTTCGTGCTCAAGCATTACTTCGCCTTCATCGCGGCTTCAATCTCTTCCGCAGTGTGCGGCAGGTCAGAGGTCAGGTCGATGAGCTTGCCGTCCTCGCCCACGAGGAACACGCACTCCAAACGCACGCCGATATTTTCTTCAGGTATGTACACGCCCGGCTCGATGGTGAAGACCATTCCCGGCTTCAGCAACGCAGGGTAATCGATCTGGCTATAGACGTCGTGCACGTCGATGCCAACCATATGCCCCAGCCCGTGCATCCAGTACTTGCCCAGCGGCTCGCCGTGCGGCCCCTTGCCGTGAGTGTTCACGTAGTTGTACGCCGCAGTGTCGAGCGCGTCGGGGTCCGTGTGCGACCAATCCAGCAACTTCGACTTGCCGCTGACAAACGCATCCACAGCCGCCTTCTGAGCGCCTAAAACCACGTTGTAAATTTCGCGCTGCCGGTCGGTGAAGTGCCCATTCACCGGAACTGTGCGCGTGATGTCGCTTGCGTACATCGAGTACTCGCACGCCGCGTCAACCACAACAACTTCGCCATCCTGCATGGTGCGTGAGTTCTCGCTGTAGTGCAGCGTCGTCGAGTTCGGCCCCGAGCCCACGATGGGGAAGTACGACGCACGCTCGCAGCCGTTGTCGTTCCAGACTTTTGTCATCGCGCCGGCGACTGATAGTTCCGTCGCGTTCGGATGCACGGCCTTGAACATCGCGCGCTGCCCGAGCATTGACGCATACGAAGCCTTCTTCAGCAGCGCAATCTCGCCCGGTTCTTTAATAAGCCGCAACTCGGCGACAAGCTTCGAAAGGTCCTTCGTTTTCGGCGGCTTGCTTTGTGCATTCGTAACCGCGAGCCAATCGAGCAGCGTTCCCGTCTGCTTTGACTCGGGCTCCGTGGCCAGCCGGTAGGCAAGCGAAGGGTCGTCCACCGTAAACTTGCTCAGCAGCCCCGGCAGCTCGCTCAACTGCTTCACTTCATCCACGCCTGCGAGCGTCGTTGCATTCGGCGTTGCCGAGTCCATCTTCGCGCCGGTGTAACGCTCCAGTCGCAGGTTGCGCGTCGGAAGAAAAAGTATCTCGCGGTACTCGTGGCCCTTGGTTGCGCCCATCGGCGACTGCGCGTCCTTCGCCGGACCAATGATGAGCAGCGCCGCGCCGGGTTGGTTCCAGCCCGTCAGATAGTAGAAATCCGGGTCCTGGCGGTAGCTGGCGAAGTCGAGCTCCGGCTCCTCCGCCGCAAATAGAATGGCCACGCCGCCTTGCAGCTTATCGCCCAGCGCCACGCGCCGCGCGTGATAAGTCGAAGTGGGCTGCTTTTCAAGCGCGCTGAGCGCAGGCGTGATGGCGGCAAATGCTACGAGCAGAGAGAGGGCAATGAGAATTGTACGAGTGATGCGCATAGCTTGAGGTTCATGCCGTAGAGGATGGGATGTCAAGACGCTAAAAGTGTCTTCATTTCATCAGCCCAGCTCTGGTTATTGATTGATACCGCAAAGCGTTCAAAATTCTTAAATAATTCCGGTTCGTTAGGTATAGCCAAAATGCGGAAAAACCAGAAAGCCTCTTCTAGAGGTTCATCGTCGTGCCAAGTAGTCATTAAAACAAAATCACTTAGTCCAGAGTGAATTTCATCTTCGACAACGCACTCATCAACTGCGTCATGCACAAGCTCGCAATTGCCTCCCCATGTGCAGAGGTAGACCAATCCTTGAATGACTAAAGGCTGCAATTTCACAACAAGTTCATCCCCGCTAATATCCGATGCATCCCAAGCCAACAGAAGGGTAAAGTACTTTTTACGATGTGGAAGATTGGAAATACAATCTTCAATCGATGGCGCATTAATTATTTCGATTGGAGGTAGCGCATCCATCACACACCCACCGGGAACGGCCTCGGGCTTGATTCTTCCTCGTCAATATTCGACGTCTTCTTAAAACGTTCAAAACGGCCCTGCAACAGGCTCATAAAGCCCGTGTACCAATAGCCGACCACAAACAGGATCAAAAACGGCGCGGTGAAGTAATTGTGATTAGTGAAGGTGAGCACGATTGCGCCGAAGAAGTACGCGCCCAGAAAAATTTCTATCCACGGCGCCAGCGCCAGACGTTTGCGGTATTTTTTCGCGGCCTTGGACTTCTCGCCCTTCTTGGCCACTGAATATTTCGGCGTGCGCGCAAAGGCGCTCTTGATGCCAAAGAGCGCTTCCATCACAGCCTTGGTGTTGGTGACCGTCAGGCCAATGCCGAGCGCCATCAGCATCGGCAGGTAGAAGAAGGTCCGCTTCCACGTCTTCGGGTAGAGCTCGCGCTGGCTGGCCAGGTAAAACACCGCGATAGAAAGCGTCGAGGCCGTGAACAACGGCACATCGAAGAGCAGCATCTCAAACCATCCCTGGTAAAAGCGCACGATCATCGCGGGAATCATCCACGCCGTCATGATGACCATCAGCGGATAACTGATGTTGGCCGTCAGGTGATAGACCGCTTCGACCTTGATGCGCCGCGGCACGTCAGACCGAAACACCTGCGGCAGAACTTTAATCGACGTCTGAATCAGCCCCTTCGCCCAGCGCGCCTGCTGTGTCTTGAAAGCCGTCATTTCAATCGGCAGCTCGGCCGGGCACTCAACCTCGGGCAGATATTTGAACTTCCATCCCGCGATCTGCGAGCGATAGCTCAGGTCCGTGTCCTCGGTCAGTGTGTCGTGCTGCCAGCCGCCGCCGTCGTAGATGGCCTGCTTGCGCCACATGCCGGCCGTGCCGTTGAAGTTGAAAAAATCATCCGTGCGTGTGCGCGCGCCATGCTCAAGAATAAAGTGCGCGTCCAGCAGTATGGCTTCGATCTGAGTGAGGATGCTGTAATCGCGATTCAGGTGCGTCCAGCGCGTTTGCACCATGCCGATATGCGGCTCTGCAAAGTGATGGATCACCTTCATCAGCCAATCCGTCGGCGGCACGAAGTCCGCGTCGAAGATTGCAACATACTCGCCCTTCGCAATATTCAAGCCCTCGTCAAGCGCGCCGGCCTTGAAGCCGTGACGGTTCGTCCGGTGAATGTACTCGATCGGATGCCCAAGCGCCTTGTACCGCTCGACGATCGCAGATGCCACTTCAACCGTTTCGTCGGTCGAGTCGTCAAGCACCTGGATCTCCAACTTGTCTTTGGGGTATTCAATCGCGCAGATCGCCTCGATCAACCGCTCGACGACAAACTGCTCGTTGAACATTGGCAGTTGGATGGTCACCCGCGGCAGCTCGTCAAAATGCTTCGGCGGGTTGGGGTCGTACTTGTCGCGATGCTTGAAGTAGAGGTAGACCATCGTGTAGCGGTGCACGCCATAGATGGAGAGCACGATCATCACCAGAAAGTATGGGATAAGGCAGCAGAGGTCGAATGTATTGAGGTGGTAAAGCCCTTTGAACGGCGTCTCGGTGAGGCCTTTGACAAAGCGATGCCAGGCATGTGGCGCAAGCCAGAGAGCCATCTCTCCGGTCGTCATTCTGAACGCTTCCACAGCCGCGAGCAAGGTTCGTGCCTCCATATTAGTAATAGAGTGATTGTAAGCGATTGCGGCACAAGGTTACTTTGTTCTCAGATGCGCCATCAGCATCGCCGGCGGCAGCACAAGAACACCTTGAACCTGGCGGCCGAACAAATGCCCGAAGTGCCGCTTGTCGCCGGTCAGCAAAATCTCCGCCTTTGCCTGCACGGCACCGAGGAGAACCGGGATATCTTTGCCCGGCAACATTACCGGCGGCAGAAGGCTAACGCCTAAATCGAGAGTGAGAATCTCCAGCGGCGCAAGCAATTTCTCCAACCGCGCAACCTGCTCCGGCTCGCGCAGATTCCGCCGCACTTCTTCGACCACATAGTCCGACGTGACCAGATGCACGACTGCCATCTGCCACAGCGTGGCGATCTCGTTCTTCTCTTTCCACGCCGCAGAAAAAATAACGTTGGCGTCAAGAAATACGCGATGCACTTTTTGCCGAGCCATTGCCTTTATGCCCGCTTCGGCCAGCGGATGTGGTCGATGGTCTCCGGGTTCAGGCCCATCGCCTCAACCTCTTTGCGCGCCGCCTTGTACGCCTCGGCGCTCAGCGCGTTGTTCAGAAAGAACTCCGCCAGTCGCTCAGGCGTGTAAACCTCTGATTCAATAGGGGTTGTAATAGAAGGACGCAACAACAGCCCATCCGGTCGCTCCTCAATCAGCAGCGGCGAGCCCTCGTTCATGCGGTATCGTTCCCGCATTTTGGCCGGGACGACCACGGTTCCACGTTTCCCCATCAGAACAGTCTGCATATCAGAACCTCAGATAATCAGAATATCAGAACAGGAATGTCAAAAACAACCCCACCGCACTATGTACCCGAACGGGTTGAGAATTTACACCGCACTCATTGCAAGTCACTCGCCCCGCGTCGTATCTTGTTCACTGCCAGGAGGCTGGTTAAATATGTCATCCCAAAATTCATCCGCTATAGTAGCTGCCCCCGGAGGCAGCTTTTTATTGGATACGCGCACACCTGCCGAGGTCTTCACGCCCGAGGACCTGAACGAGGAACAGCGCCAGATAGCTACAACCGCGCGCAAGTTCGCGCTCGATGAAATTCTCACCCAGGCCGACGCAATCGAGGCCAAGACCGAAGGGGTGCTTAAGGGCATTCTTGCCAAGGCCGCCGAGCTCGGCTTCACCTCCGTCGACATCCCCGAAGAGTACGGTGGCATGGGAATGGACAAGATCACCACCACGCTCATCACCGACAATCTTTCGGTGCTGGCCAGCGCGTCAACAAGTTTCGGTGCGCACACCGGCATCGGCACGCTGCCCATTGTTTGGTACGGCACTGCCGAGCAGAAGAAGAAATACCTGCCGCGCATCGCCAGCGGCGAGTGGGTTGCCGCATACGCGCTCTCTGAGGCGACCTCCGGCTCCGACGCGCTCAACGTTCGCGCCCGCGCCCGCTTGAGCGATGACGGCACTGAGTACATCCTCGACGGCGAAAAGATGTGGATCACCAACGCCGGCTTCGCTGACATCTTCACCGTCTTCGCGAAGGTTGTCGAAAAAGACGGCGCGGATGACAAGGGCAAATTCACCGCCTTCCTCATCGAGCGCACCGCACCCGGCTTCACCGTCGGCGCTGAGGAGCACAAGCTTGGCATCCGCGGCTCATCAACATGCCCGTTGATTTTGAACAACTGCCGCATCCCCGTCGCGAACCTGCTGGGCGAAGTCGGCAAGGGCCACCACATCGCATTCAACGTCCTCAACATGGGCCGTTACAAGCTCGGCGTCGCATGCATCGGTGGCGCGCGCCAAAACGTCACCAGCACCATCAAGTACGCCGCCGAGCGCAAGGCCTTCGGCAAATCGATCGACAACTTCGGCCTCGTCCAGCAGAAGATTGCAC
>CAIMNN010000590.1 GCA_903842845.1 uncultured Acidobacteriaceae bacterium
GTCTTTTACCCGATCACACCATCGACCGAGGGCGGCGAGCTCTTCCAACAGGCTTATGCTGAAGGCCACTTGAACGTCTTCGGCGGCAACACCATCGCCATTGAGACCGAAGGCGAACACGCGGCCCAGGGCGGCGCAATCGCTCACTCCGTCACCGGCAAGCGCGTCGTGAACTTCACCAGCGGCCAGGGCGTTGTCTATGGACTCGAGCAGTACTACCACGCTCCCGGCAAAGGCTCCACAATGGTCCTCGAAGTCGGCGCGCGCGCGCTCACCAAGCACGCTCTCAACGTCCACTGCGGACACGACGACATCTACGGCGCTCTCGACACCGGCTGGATCATGCTCTTCGGCAAGGACGCGCAGCAGGCCGCCGACCAGGCTCTCATCCTCCGCCGCGTCACCGAGCTCTCGCTCACTCCCGGCATGAACATCATGGATGGCTTCCTCACCACCCACCTCGAGCGCACCTTCTACAAGCACGAGTCCGAGCTTATCCGTGAGTACCTCGGTTCCCCCGATGACACCATCGACTGCCCCACTGAAGCCCAGCGCGCCCTCTTCGGACCAACCCGCCGCCGCGTTCCCAAGATGCTCGACCTCACCAACCCCGCGCTCCTCGGCCCCGTCCAAAATCAAGAGCACTACATGAACGGCGTCATGGCCCGCCGCAACAACTTCACCGAGCAGATCCTTCCCTTCCTCGAGGCTGCCTACGCCGACTTCGGCGAGCTCACCGGCCGCTATTACGGCCTCGTCACCGAGTACAAGTGCGACGACGCCGAAACCGTCTTCGTCTCCCTCGGCTCCGCCGCTGAAAACATCGAAGCAGGCGTCGATTACCTCCGCAAGACCCGCAACGCAAGCGTCGGCTCCATCCACATCAACGTCATCCGCCCCTTCCCTGAAGCCGCCATCGTTAAGGCTCTCAAGGGCAAAAAGAACGTCATCATCCTCGAGCGCACCGACGAAGCCATGGCCGGCGAAAACCCCCTCGGCCGCGACATCCGCACCGCGCTCCTCAAGGCAGCGCAAGGCGTCACCGGTTTGCCCGCCATCAAGACCGGCGAAATGCCCAAGCTCTTCGACGGCACCTACGGTCTCGGCTCGCGCGACTTCCGCCCCGAGCACATCATAGGCGCATTCGAGTACGTCACCGCAGGCCGCGCACGTCAGGACGGAAAAAAGGCCAGCGACGGCACAACCTACTTCACACTCGGCATCAACCACCCCTACGCAGTAGTCGCCGACGAGGCCCCCTCGCTCCTCCCCGACCACGCCGTCGCCGTCCGCTTCCACTCCATCGGCGGATGGGGCGCCATCACCACCGGCAAAAACCTCGGCGCTATCATCGGCGATCTCAACGACCTCCTCTTCGAGCGCGACAAAAAGGTCGACGAGTACGGCAACCCCAAGGAGATCATCCACGTCAGCGCCAACCCCAAGTACGGCTCTGAGAAGAAAGGCGCGCCCACCAGCTACTTCATGGTCGCCGCTCCTGAGCGCATCCGCACCAACTGCGACCTCCGCCACGTAACCTCCGTTCTCTGTTGCGATCCCAAGGCCTTCACTCATTGCAATCCGCTTGACGGCATCCAGCCCGGTGGCGCTCTCGTGTGGGAGTCCGACCAGTCCGGCGCAGCAGCATGGGGACAGCTTCCCATCTGGGCGCGCAAGCAGATCATCGACAACAAGATTCGCGTCTACACGCTGCCCGGTTTCGCAATCGCCAAAAAGGCAACCGACCGCGGCGATCTCCAACTCCGCATGCAGGGCAACGCCTTCCTCGGCGCGTTCTTCCGCGTCAGCACTCTGCTCAATGAGTTCGGCATCTCCATCGAGCAGTATCGCGACGTCGTCCACAAGCAATACGTCAAAAAGTTCGGCAAGTTCGGCGAAGCCGTCGTCCAGTCCAACATGGAGGTCATGCTCCAGGGCTTCGACCAGGTCCAGGAGATCGAGATCGGCGCAATCGACGCAGCCGACCACTCCAGCCTGCGCGGCGAAGCATTCGTTCCGATAGCCGAGCTTACCGCAGCCGGTGGCGTCACCAGCAACCGTCGCGGATACAGCGTCCCGGCAGGCGAAGGCACACGCACCCCCATCTCATCGGTCAAGGACTTCAACGCCGAGTTCCGCTCCACCTACGGTTACAACCAGCCGGCATCGCCGCTCGCAGCAATGGGCGTCATCGCCGCCGCAACCGGCGACACCGTCTCCAAATACGTCGCCCGTCGCGAAACCCCCATGTACATCGCCGAAAATTGCACTCAATGTATGGAGTGCATCTCGGTCTGTCCTGACACCGCTCTCCCCAACACCGCGCAGGAGCTCTCAACCCTGCTCACCACAGCAGTCAGCTACTACGTCAGCGACGCAGCCGACCGCAAGGCTCTGCTCTCCGCAATTCCTGAGCTCGACAAACAGGCCCGCGTCAAGATGAACGCCGCTATCGCCGCCAAGCAGTCCGTCCCGATGCAAACCATCTTGACCGAACTCGTCCCCTCCATCACCGGCGTCAGCTCAAAGGGTCAGGCCGAGTTCAACAAGATCGCATCCAGCGTGCCTATGGCTTATTCAAAAGTCACGGCCATCTTCGGCTCGCCTGAGCGCAAGGCTCCCGGCTCCGGCGGCGTCTTCTCCATCTTCGTCAGCGACCTCTGCAAAGGCTGCGCTGCCTGCGTCACCGCTTGCGGCGACCACGACGCGCTCCGCATGGTCCCTGAAACTGAAACCATCAACGCCAAGCACGAGACCGGAACAAAGTTCCTCAACCTACTCGCCGACACACCGCAGAAGTTCCTCGGCCTCTACAACGCCGAGTTCCCGGCCGACTCCAAGACCGCCACTCTGCGCAACATGCTCATGCAGCGCTCCACTTACGACGCGCTCGTCTCCGGCGACGGCGCATGCGCAGGCTGCGGCGAAAAGAGCGTCCTCCGCTCCGTCGCCGCGGTCACCGAAGCTTACATGCGTCCGCTCTACTACAAAAAGAGCGACCGCTTCGTCGCCAAAGCCGGCGACCTCGAAAAGAACGGCGCAGCCAAGCTTGCCGCTCTCAAGTCCGCCAGCCCCGAGACCTACGCGCTCCTCAAGCAGACCATCGCTCACCTCATCCTCGGCCTCGGCGGCGAGAACGAGAAGGACACCAAGGCCCGCATCGCTGCCCACGAAAAAGCCAACGGCGAAATCACCGACGCGCAGCTCATTGAAGCTCTCGCAGCGGTCCTCCTCACCGAAGCCTTCAACCACAAGAACCTCCAGGCAGTCGACGGCCGCCTCGCAAACGGCATGAGCGTCATGGCCATGACCGCGCACACCGGCTGCAACACTGTCTACGGCTCAACCACGCCGAACAACCCGCATCCTTATCCGTGGATGAACTCGCTCTTCCAGGACGGCGTCACCATCGGCTGGCTCGTCGGTGAAAGCTTCATCGTCAACCACGCCAAACGCTCCGTCCTTCCCGAGCGTTTCGCTGACCTCATCCTCGGCGACGCCTCCGGCTTCGACGCCCAGCACGCCTACAACTTCATCCACTTCACTGATTCGCTCATGACCGACCAGGAAATTCACGAACTCCCCAAGGTCTGGGCAATCGGTGGCGACGGCGGCATGGGAGACATCGGCTTCCAGAACATGTCCAAGGTCATCCTGCAAAACCGCCCCAACGTCAAAGTCCTCATGCTCGACACCCAGGTCTACTCCAACACCGGTGGACAGAACTCCGACTCAACCCCGATGCTCGGCGGCAACGACATGAACGTCTTCGGCGCTGCAACTCAGGGCAAGACCACCGAGAAGAAGTTCGCGGCTGAGATCTTCACCGCCGGCCACGGCTCACCGTTCGTCGCTTCCATCTCCATGGCGAACGCTCCCAAGCTTTACCGCGCCATCCTCGACGGTCTCGAGTATCGCGGCACCGCGTTCATCCAGTCCTTCACCACCTGCCAGCCCGAGCACGGCGTTCAGGATGACATGGCGCTCACACAGGCCCAGCGCGTTCGCGATTCACGCGGCGTGCCTGAGTTCATCTTCGATCCGCGCAAGGGCGAGACCTGCGAAGAGTCTTTCGACGTAAAGGGCAACCCCACTCCCGACCTCGACTGGTACACCACCACCGACAAGGCAACGGGCAAATCAACCCGTTACACCGTCGCTCACTGGTGCACCACCGAAGCCCGCTTCCGCAACCACCTCAAGAAGGTCAAGCCGGAAGCAGCCGAGAAGCTCATCACCCTCGACAACATGCTCGTCCGCGTCACCCAGCAGGACATCGTCTACCGTCGCTTCCTGAACGAAGGCCACCGCGCCTTCATCCCCGACTTCGGCGTCTACATCACCGTCGAAGAAGGTGGCAAGCAAGTTCAGTACGCACTCAGCCGTCAACTGGTCCTCTTCTGCGTCGAGCGCCGCAAGGCATGGCGCATGTTGCAGTCCAAGGCCGGCATCACCAACCGCGAGTACGCCGCTCAAAAGGCCCTCCTAGCAGAAGTCGAAGCAGGCAAACTCCCGCTCAACGACTTCCTCGCCAACGCCGACACCCTCCTCGCAGAGAAGTTGGCAGTCAAGGCCTAACCTCCACCAACCCGCAACACCAAAGCCGGAACGCGCAAGCGCTCCGGCTTTTTTATTTAATTCTGCTTCATATGAATTCATTCCCCGTTCCCCCACACTGTGTCATTCCGAGCGCAGCGAGGAATCTGCATTTGCTTTTGCCTTTGCTTTTTCTCTATTCATCAATAACCTTCGGGTGTTCCATTCATCGCGTTCTATGCGATGGGTGGGTAACAAAAATCTCCACCCCCATACTCTGTCATTCCGAGCGCAGCGAGGAATCTGCATTTGCTCTTGCCTTTGCTTTTTCTCCAC
>CAIMNN010000591.1 GCA_903842845.1 uncultured Acidobacteriaceae bacterium
CCCGGCTCAGCAGGCGCGCGCCGCTTCCTCCTGCCCGTCAGTTGCGGTATGTTGACCCTCATCGAAGGCAAAGAGCCAGTCGCGGAGATTATTACTTTATTGCCCGGAGAATGAAATTATTCAAACGCGCATGCGCGGGTTCGCCCATTTTGTTGCGGCGTCGGTGAGCACGTTGACCAGCACGTATGTCAGCCCAATTGCGAGAAGGCAACCCTGTACCAGTTCGTAGTCACGGTTTGAGATTGCGGTGACCACCAGCCGCCCCAACCCCGGCCAACTGAATATCGTCTCCGTCACGATTGCGCCGGCGAGCAGCGCGCCAAACTGCAAGCCGACGACGGTGAGTATTGGCACCAGTGCGTTCGGCAACGCATGGCGCAGCAGGACCGCCCACTCGCTCAGCCCTTTGGCGCGCGCGGTGCGGATGTAATCCTGGTTCAGCTCCTCGAGCATTGAAGTGCGCACCATGCGCGTGAGGATGGCTGCGAGCGAGAGGCCCATTGTCACCGCGGGCAGAATCAGATAGGGCATTTCAATTGCGTGCCAGCCAAACCCCGCCGCAGGCACGCTGCTCGCGCCCGAGACAGGCAGCCATCCCAGCGAGATTGAAAATACGACAATCAACGCCGGACCAAGCGCCAGCCCCGGAACAGAGAGCCCGAAGAGGCTGGTGACGCCGAGCAGTTGGTCAAGCCATTTGCCGCGATTGACCGCTGCCAGTATTCCTGCCGGGAGCGCGAGTAGCAAGGCCAGAGCGAGCGAGGCAAGTGTCAGCGCCAATGTGAAGGGATACCGCTGCAAGATGAGATGCCCCACCGTTTCATGCAGCCGCAGCGACTGGCCGAGGTCTCCGGTCAGAACGCCCTTCCAATAATGGATGTATTGAAGATGCAGCGGCAGATCGAGGCCGGTCTGGTGGCGCAGCTTGTCGAGGTCAGCAGGCGTTGCGCCTTCGCCGAGCATTAGTTGGATGGGGTCGCCCGGCACCAGATGAATGAGCAGAAAGACCAGCGAGACCACCAGCCAGACAACGGGCAGTGCAAGGGCCAGTCTTTTGAGGATTGCTCGCATGGGTCAGATTGAGAATACCGCAGACTACTTCACACGTCACATGCTCAAAGCGCGGCGCAACGCCTTGTGACGAAGCCGTTTTCCGCGCAAAACAACAGCTGGCACCGGTGTGTATCGGCGCCAGCTTGAGGAGAATGGGGGCGAATGCTGCTTTGTTATTTTTTCGAAACGTTGCGGACGTAGAGCACGATGTTCCAGACCACATCATCAGAAGCGCGGCCCATTGACTCGGGCGGCATCTTGTCAATGCCATTGCGGATGATGTCAAAGATCTGACCGTCGGTCTTTTCTCCCAGTGTCTTGGGATCGGTCCAATCCTTCAGGCTGAGCTGCATGTCGTTTGCCAGGTCGGTCTTGCCGTTGCCGTTAGCGCCGTGGCACATTGCGCAATCAATACTGAAGATCTCCTTTGCGCGGGCCTGCGACTCATTTGTTGGCTTGACCGGGTTGGTCATCTTGGCATGGGATGTTGTGTCTTGAGCGCTGCGGATCGCCGGGGGGAGCGATGCCAGAAGCAATATAACCGCTGCAACTGAGAGGGTGCTGATGAACTTCATTCCGAAAGCCTCCTGGAAAGCGGCAGCGAACAGAGAACCCGTTTCAGCCACCGATATTAACCGCCACGATTATAGCCCCGAAATCCGGGCAGGGTTTAGTGACGGCGGACACGCTTCTGAAAACCCTGTTGCTGCTATGAAACTGCGATTCCTCAATGGATTAGTCGGCCTCAATTGGCTGGTCGGCAACCTCGATGCGCACCTTGGCGATGCGCCGGGCGTCCATCTCGACCACGGTCATTCTGCGCCCCTCCCAGGCCACCACTTCACCCGGCTCGGGGATGTGCCCCAACTGGAGCATGATGAATCCGGCCAGAGTTTCGATGCCCGCCTCACGCGGCAGGCTCCATTGCATCTGGGTTTCAAGGTCGCGCAGGTTCATGCTGCCGTCCATCAACAATGCGCCTGAGGCGGTTGTGATGACCGGCTTAGCCGGGTCGTCGAATTCGTCCTCCAACTCGCCGGTCAACTGCTCCACGGCGTCTTCCACGGTCACCAGGCCGACGGTCGTGCCGTACTCATCGACGACGATTGCCAGTTGACGACGCTTTTTTTGCAGGTCGCGAAGCAGGTCGAGCACCGTCTTCGTCTCAGGGACGACAAAAACATCGCGCATGATCTGCGAAAGGCGCAGCGAGTGGTAGCCGGTGGTCAACAACTGCCCGCCGCTGCCGGAGTCAACCACAGGCCGGGCCGGGCGGAAATGCATCAGCCGCGCAATGTCATTGGCGTAGATGATGCCGATGATGTGCTCTGGCCCGCGCGTTTCGTCGTAAACCGGGAGCCGCGAGTGTTGGTGTTGGATAACCGCCGCGCTCGCCTCTTCAATGAACATATTCGACGGCAGCGCGACGATTCGTTGTCGCGGCGTCATGATCTCGCGCACCGTTATCTCTTCAAGTTCGAGCGCGCGGTGAACCAGAGTCTCCTGGTATACGGGCAGCACACCGACGCGCCGTGCAGCCGTCGCGATGAGCTTCAACTCTTCGGCCGAGTGGACTGTGTCTTTCTCCGTTATCGGCACATTGAATGCCTTGAGCACAAACGCCGCTGAGGAGCGCAGGAAGCGCACAGCCGGGCGCGTTACCGACATGAAGAAGAGCATTGAGGGCGCAACCGCCACGGCCAGCGCATCGGTCCGCCGCAAGGCAAGCGACTTCGGCACCAGCTCGCCAAGCAGAACGTGAAAATATGTGATGAAGGCGAATCCCAGCGCCACCGCCGCAATGTGCGAGTAAAGCACCGCATGCGTGAAGTGCAGCGGAAGGGAATTGATGCCTACGAGGAAGAGCCCGGCCAGCGTCGGCTCACCGATCCAGCCCAAAGCCAGCGAGCAGAGTGTTACGCCCAACTGCACGGCGGGCAGAAAATCGTCCAGTTCCTCCTGCAATCTGCGCACCGCACGCGCCCCAGGCGTGGCTGCGGTTATCATCTGCTCCACGCGTGAATCGCGGATGGAGATAAGCGCGAACTCCGCGGCCACAAAGAACCCGTTGGCCAGTATCAGCGCGGCAATGACGACGAATTGGAGCAGTGCAAATTGCATCAAACAGTTAGACTCCCCACGCTGTGAGAATATCCCATCACCGTAAGCCGAATAGGTCGATTTTGAGCGTTCCTGTTTGTATGGTTTTTGGCTGGAACCGGCCGCCCGCCATCTGCGTATAGTGATTCTGAGGTCGTATTTTCTAAAAATCAGCCTCCGAGGTGAATCATGAAGAAGTTCCTCCTCTGCGCCGCTCTTGTTGCGGCCTTCTCGCTTCCCGCACTGGCATCCGAGGCCACATTTGAACGCACGCTCAGTGTCAAAGGGCAGGCAACGCTCATCATCAACACCGGCTCGGGTTACATTCATTTGACCCGCGGCAACGACAGCCAGATCCAGATACACGGTCGCGTCAAGAGTTCAGGCTGGGATGGCAGTGAAGCCAAGGTCAAGGAGATTGCCGAGCATCCGCCTATTGAACAGACCGGCGATATCATCCGCATCGGAACGCATAACGAGCATTGGAACCACATCACCATTGATTACGATGTGCAACTGCCGGCGAATGCCATCCTCAATGCCGGAACCGGCTCGGGCGACATTATTGTCGAGGGTGTCGGTCAGAACTCGGTAATTGAGACCGGCTCCGGCAATATCAAAGCCAACGGGCTCACTGGCTCTCTCAGGGCGCATACCGGCTCCGGCAATATTGACGGAGACCTCAGTGGCTCGGGCGAAGTGCAGGCCGGAACCGGAAGCGGCAATGTCACTCTGCATGGTGTACACGGTGGCTTGAAGGCTGAGACTGGTTCAGGCAACATCCATATCAGCGGCAACCCTGAACATGATTGGAAGCTCGAAACCGGTTCGGGTTCTGTGGTACTCGAGGTCGGCCACGCGGCATTTGACCTCAACGCCGAGACCGGCAGCGGCAGCATCCAGGTAGACCAACCCTCCACGTTTGAAGGCTCACAGGAGAAGCACCACGTCCGCAGCAAGGTCAACGGCGGCGGCCCGGCAGTCAAGGTCGAAACCGGTTCGGGTGATATTCGCGTTCGCTGAGCTCAAATCAACGCGCGGAGCATGAACCTATAAACTGGGTTCATGCTCCGCATTCATCGCGCCATCCCCAGCGACGCAATCCGTCTCATCGTCTTTGATCTCGATGGCACGCTCATCGATTCGACCATCGACCTGTGCAACAGTGTGAATGCGACCCTGCGCGAGTTCAACCGCGCGGAGCTGCCCGCCCCGCAGATAACCGGTTACATCGGCGACGGCGCGCAGATGTTGGTTCGTCGCGCGCTCTTCGGCGTGAACGAGCCGCCAGAGCACACTGAAGAAGAAAATCGCCTGCTTGAATCGGCGATGCGCTACTTTCTCACTTACTACCGCGCCCACAAGCTGGATTTCACTTACGCGTATGAAGGCGTACTCGACGCGCTTGCGGCGCTTGAGCATCTATCCAGCGGCGGCAAACGCCAGATGGCGTGCCTCACCAACAAGCCCGTCGGTCCGGCTCGCGCAATATGCGAGGCACTCGGGATCTCACAATATCTATTTGCGGTCTACGGCGGCGACAGCTTCCCGGTCAAAAAGCCAGACCCGCTCGGTCTGCGCACACTCATGGACGAGGCCGGCGTCAAGCCCGATGCAACGTTGATGATCGGTGACAGCGAGGTCGATGTGAAGACCGCGCGCAACGCCGGAGTGTGGACCATCGGCTGCACCTATGGTCTTGCGCCGCATACGCTCGACGAAATGCACCCCGACCTCACTGTCGATCATCCAATTGAGTGGGTTGAAGCGCTCAACAGCGTTGCAGCGCAAAGAAGGCAATCATGAGCAACTCGCAACTCCGCATCGTAATCCCCGGCGGCTCCGGACAGATGGGGCAACTGCTCGCGCGCCATTTTCACGAGCAGGGTCATCGCGTCAGCGTGCTCACTCGGGGCCCGAGCACTGCGCCGTGGGAAACGGTTTACTGGGACGGCGAAACAATTGGCGACTGGACTGACACGCTCGAAGGCGCTGATGTCTGCATCAATCTCACGGGGCGCACTGTCAACTGCCGCGGCACAAAGAAAAACCGCGAGCAGATGTACAACTCGCGTATCCGCTCAACGGAATTGCTGGGCGATGTCATCAGCCAGCTCTCCGAGCCGCCGCGCCTGTGGATGAACGCCTCCACCGCGACCATATATCAGCACTCGTATGACCAGCCGATGGACGAGTTGACAGGCATAATTGGTGAGACACCTGACAAGCCCTTCATGTGGCATTTTTCTGTGCAACTCGCACAGGATTGGGAGAAGGCAGTCTACAAAACGCCCACGCCGCGCACGCGCAAAATTCTTCTACGCACCTCGCTGCTCTTTGGTCCGCATCCGGGCAGTGTCTTCGCGGTTATGCTCGGTCTTGTCCGTGCGCGTCTTGGCGGCCATGTTGGCAATGGCCGTCAATATGTTTCCTGGATACACGAGAACGACTACGCCCGCGCGGTTGAATTTTTAATTGAACACGAAGAGTTGGACGGCCCAATCAATTTGGCCGCGCCTGAGCCGCTGACTAATAGAGATTTTATGCGTGCGTTCCGAACGGCCTGGGGAAGAGGGCTTCCCGTCAACGGCCTGCCCACACCCACACCGCTGCTCGAACTGGGCGCACTCTTCCTGCGCACCGAGTCGGAGCTGGTGCTCAAGAGCCGCAGGGTTGTCCCCACGCGACTGCTTGATGCGGGATACAAATTTGAATACTCTGACTGGCCCACCGCGGTGAACGATCTCGTTCGCCAATGGCGGGCCGCAGAGCACTGATAAAAGCAGGCCTTACTTCAAGCCTTTTACGAATGCTGCGATTGCTGTCGCTTGGTCCGCTGTGACTCCGGCAACGGGCTTGATGTGCGGAGCCTTGGTCAAGCCACCGACGGTGATGACCTTGGCGACGTCTTTGGTTGTTCCGACGAGCTTGGGGCCCATTTTGCCCTGGCCTGCGTCGCCGTGGCACATCTTGCACTTTGCGCCGTAGAGCGCCGCGCCGTCTTCTGCCATTGCCATTGCTGGTGTGAAGGCAACCGCGGCTGCCAGTACGAGTGCTGATGCTGTGATGAGTTTCATTCCCTTAGTCTCCTTTGGTTTTTGGTGTGTCACTGGTCGTTACTACATCCTTGTCGAGGGGGTGTTCTTCCTCGTAATGTTCTTCGCTCATCTTGCCGTCATACCAGGCCCAGTTCATCGGATAAACATCCGGGTCGAAGATGACCTGATACAGATGCCAGACGATGATGGCCAGCGTGGCAAGAATGGCCTCGTAGAAATGGATCGAAGTGGCGACATCAACCCACCAGCGTGCCAGAAGGTTGCCCACCCACACGTTGGCCCAGATCATGATGCCGGTCACGGCCATCAAGCCCGTGCCCCACACCAGCGCCCAGTACTCGGCCTTTTCGGCATAGTTGAAGCGCCCGTACTGCGGCTTCACTTTGCTCAAGCCCAGGTGATAGCGCATCGTTGTCCAGATGTCGAACGCATCCTTCGTCGCCGGAGCGATTGCCCACAGCATCTTTCTGCCTTCACGCAACATGGCCAGGTAGAAGACGTGATAAACCCCGCCGCCTATCAGCACCACGCCGGCAATGCGGTGGATGATGCTGCGCGTCTTTTCGCCCATATGCAGGATTTCTGCGAACCACGAGGTCGGATACTTA
>CAIMNN010000592.1 GCA_903842845.1 uncultured Acidobacteriaceae bacterium
CGGGGCGAATGGCGACGCGACGCTGGCGCGCTTTGGCATGGATGGCTGGGCAGAGGAAGACAAGAGCGCGCAACATTTGAAGGTGACGCCGAACATCCATGCGCTGGCCGCGCGCTTCGCGATCGGCGACAACTACTTTGTGGATTCGGATGTTTCTGCGGATGGGCATCGCTGGGCGGTTGGTGTGAATCCGACGCCGTTCTTCCAGACGGCGTGGACATCGGGGTATGGCGGGCGTCGGCATGACTTTGCCGGTTCGCCGCAGCCGGGGCGTCGCGCATTTTTTGGCGGAGCGGATTCGCCGATGCCGGAAGATGAGCCGCAGTTCGGAACATTGTGGGAGCATATTGTGGCCGGCGGCAAGCGCGTGCTGAATTACGGCGAGAGCCTGGAGATTGAAGGCGCTGCGGAGTTGGATGGAAGCGAGCCGGAAGGGCACAGATTGTTTTTGAATTCGCCGTTGCCGAAGCCGGTTTTTGAATCGAGCGATCGAAAGTATCCGACATTCAATCTTGGAATTCCGGACCAGTATCGCGTGGAAGAGTTTGAGCGCGACTTCAAGAAGAAGCTGGCTGCGGGAAAAGTTCCGGAGTTGATTGTGATTCGCCTGCCCAATGACCACACAGCGGACAAGCGGCCTGAGGATGGATATCCTTACCGCGCGTCGTTTGTTGCGGACAATGACCTTGCGCTGGGGCGCATTATTGAGTTTTTAAGTGGGACGCCGATATGGAAGGACTCGGCTGTGTTTGTGACCGAGGACGATGCGCAGGGCGGCGTGGACCATGTGGATGCGCACCGCAGTGTGCTGCTGGTGGCGAGCCCGTGGGTTAAGCCGGGAGCGGTTGCGCGCGAACACACAAGCATGGGTTCGATCAATCACACGATCAATGAGCTGCTGGGATTGGGGCCGATGAATCTTGAGGACGCGTTGGCGGGCGAGATAAGCGGAGTCTTTGATGCGACGCCGCACGTTGCGCCGTTCAAGCATGTGGCGTCGGACACGCGCGTCTTTGATCCAGCAAAGGCGAAGCTGGCGAGGCCAAAGACAAAGCAGGAAGCGGCGAAGCTGCGCGACATGGACGATGTGGATGATATACGCGAGCAGATGGAAAAATCGAAGGGGACGTTGAAGCGGCGGGTGGACAAGGATTAGCCAGAGTCCCCCGGTCCCCAGACGCGAGGGACCGGGGGCATCCGTGATTCTTGTTCAGATTCGACGCGCGAGGCGGCCGGTCTTCCAACGCGAGTAGAGATAGACGGCGAGGCCGAGGCCGACCATCAGCGCAGTGCCGCCGACGATTTTGAAGAAGGCGAGCGGCTTGTTGGGCTCGTCGTCGGCCGGAACGACGGAGAGCACAATGGTCATGGATGTGCTGAGGATGCCGACGAGTCCGAGAAGGATTGCGACGGGTTTGCCGCCGGGAACGCGGCGGACCTCGGGGCCTGCGGGCTGCGATTGCAGGCGGATCATTGCGGCGAAGAGAAATAGATACGGAATGAAGTACGCGATGATGGCCATGCTGGCAAGGACCTCGTACGCTCCGCGAACTGTTGTGCCGGCCTGGCCGAGAAATGCAACGACAATGCTGGCTAGGCCGTACACTCCGATTGCGACCCAGGGCGTGCGATAGCGCGGATGAATTTTGCTGAAGACCGGCGGAAGGCAGTTGTGGATTCCTGCGACGAAGGGCAGCCGCGAGGTTGAAGAGAGAAACGCCGCGGCGCTGCCGACCGCATTCAACGCGACAAAACAAGCGAGTGGCGCGATGAGCCAGAGAATATTGAGGCGCGTGCCGAGGATCTGTATGCCGTTGATGAAACCGTCGGGGCCGCTGACGGAGTCACCGGGCAGTGCGATGAGGAGCGCGCCGGTGCCGGAGATGTAGCCGATGGTCATGATTGCGCCACCGAGGAGAATGGCCCAGGGGATGACGCGGCGCGGGTTTTGAATTTCGTCGCCCATGGAGCTGCCCGCCTCAACACCGCCGAAAGCGAAGAAGACGCTGGACCAGAAGAGCGCATTCTTGAAAGAGAGATGAGGCATCAGGCTGGCCGCGGTGAAGTGCGTGGCCGAGCCGAAGTGCGCGTACGAGAATGCGGCGAGTGTGATGAGGACGGTGAGCGGGACGATGCTGCCGAGCGCGCTGATGTTGTTGAGCCACTTGCCGGCGTCGACGCCGCGAATATTGAGCAGAGTAATAATGATGAGCCATCCGACGGCGAAGGCCATGAAGTAGGTGGGACTTTTTGAGAGCGATTGCGCGCCGGGGCCGAAGGCGAAGAGAACGCTGGCCGCACCGAAGTAGAGAACGCCGGGGAAGAATGGAAGATTGCTCATCCAGTAGGTCCACGCGGAGATGAAGCCGCTGAACTCGCCGAATGCTTCGCGGGTCCAGATGTAGAGGCCGCCTTCATCGGGATGGCGCGAGGAGAGCTCGGAGACGCTGGCCGCGAGCGGGATGAAGAAGCAGCAGAGCGCGGCGACCCAGACGATGAGGATGCTTGGGCCGGCGGACGCGGCCATGGCGGTCCAGCGGATGTTGAGGCCGCTGACAATATAGAAGAGCACGAGGTCGCGGAATCGGATGCTGCGCTTGAGTGTGGGCGCGGAGACCATGTAGCAGGCAGCATATCAAAGCGGCGTGATGGTGATGAAGCGGAATCGGTGGGCTGTGCCGTACAATTTTTTAGTTGATTCAATTTACGAGGTGGGCAAGTGAGCAAGAAAGTAGTTGTGTTGGGTGCAGGGCGCGTGGGCAAGGTGATTGCCGCGGACCTGAGCAAGGATTTTGATGTGACTTCGGCCGATGTGAACGCAGAGGCGTTGGCTAAGTTGGCCGCACGCTTCCCGGTGAAGACACGAGTGACGGACCTCGGCGATGCGAAGGCTGTGGGCGCGGCGATTGCTGATGCCGACCTGGTGGTGTGCGCGGTTCCGGGGTTCATGGGATTTGAGACGCTGAAGACAATCATTGAGAACGGCAAGAATGTTGTGGACATTTCTTTCTTTGGCGAGGATGCGTTATTGCTGGATGCGTTGGCGAAAGAGAAGGGCGTGATTGCGACGGTCGACTGCGGACTTGCGCCAGGCAACTCGGATTTTATCGCCGGCTATTATGTCGACAAGATGCAGATTGAGGATTTTGAATTTCTGGTCGGCGGTTTGCACTTTGGGCGCACCGGGCCGAACGGGTATCTGCCGACGTTTTCGCCTGTCGATGTTTGGGAGGAGTACATCCGCCCGGCGCGTTACGTGCGCGAAGGCAAAGTGATAACGATGCCTGCGCTGAGCGAGCCGGAGATTGTGGAGTACAACGTCGGCGGGCATCATCTGGTATTGGAGGCCTTCAACACCGACGGGCTGCGTTCATTGATAACGACGATGGAAGGGCGCATTCCGAATATGAAGGAGAAGACGCTGCGCTACCCGGGGCACATCGCATATATAGAGGAGTTGAAGCGGACGGGCAAGCCGTGGGTCCCTGACACGTGGAAGCCGGGCGATGACGAGAGTGAGTACACGCTGCTGCGGATCAATCTGACAGGCAAGCAGAACGGCGCGGCGAAGAAAATTTCTTATACGCTCTTTGCCGAGTACGACAAGGAGAACCAGTTCAGCTCAATGTCGCGGACGACGGGGCACACGTGCACGGGCGTTGTGCGCTGCGTGCTGGATGGGACGTTTACGCGCAAAGGGATTTCGCCGCCATCCTATATAGGTGAAGCGCCGGGATGTTTGGAGAGCATTTTGAAGCATCTGAATGCGCGCAACATTGTTTTTGAGCGCGAAGAGTCGTAGTGCGCTGACGAAAAATTAATCGAGGTCAAAGTCGCGGATGGGTTTGCCTTCGGGGGCGTCCTTGGCTTTTTTGAGGGCTTCGGCGAAGCGCTTTTCCATGAGGTCTTCCTTGTTCTTTTCTGCCTCGACGGACTGACGGAAGATGGACTCCTTGCGCTCTTCGGCGGCGCGCAGGGCGTCGTGGGCGGTGGCGAGGTCCTCAAATGTGCGTTTGCGCGGGGCCGGTGTGTGGGTGATGACCGCGCCGGTTGCGCCGTCGATCTGGAGCATTGCGCCGCAATCGGGGCAGGCGACTTCGAGGATTTTTTCTGTCTTAGCCATCTTGATATAAATTGTAGCCCTCTACCGCAAATACTGCCCTTCTTATTGTTCTTCGATGCCGATAATGAATGACGATTTATCGTGTGTGGTTTGGAATGTGGC
>CAIMNN010000593.1 GCA_903842845.1 uncultured Acidobacteriaceae bacterium
AGCGTCGGCTCTGAATTCGGCGCCATCGAAAGTTTCTTCTCCCACCTGCCGCCCAACACGCAGGCGCTCGTCGGTTACATGGCGAATGGCCGCAATATGTTCAGCGGTCAGTTCACTTCAGACGCTGAAACTCTCAAGCACATGCTCCATCTTCCCGCCGGTTCGCCCGGCGCAAACGGCAGCCCTTACTTCTGCCTCTCTGAGCTCGCCAAAAACTGGCCCTCAAAAGACGCCAAGGCGCGCCGCATCGTCGTCATGATCGGCGACGGCGTTGACCCATACCACGGCGGATTGGGCCAGGAAAATCCCTACGTCAAAACAGCTATGGATGACGCCGCGCGCGCCAACGTCGTCGTCTACGCCATCTACTGGAAAGACAAAGGCCCGGCCGACAACGCCACGGTTGTCGAGAACTACGGTCAGAACCAGCTCTCCTCCATCACCGAATCCACCGGCGGCAGAAACTTCTGGGGCGGCTTCGGCAATCCCGCCGACCTCACCACTTACTTTGACAACCTCACCCGCCGCCTGCGCAACCAGTACGAGCTCCGCTTCATCGCCCCGCTCAAGAACAAGGCCGAGGTTGAAACCTTCAAGCTCAAGCTCAGCGCACCCGGCACCGAGGTCAACGCACCCGAACAGGTCTACGTCTATCCCGTCCCCGTCGATCTCAACAATCTGAAGTAGCTTCGTTTCACTCCATCACAAAAGCCCTGCATTCACGCGGGGCTTTTCAATTTGTCTTTCTCACCCTTGCTGCTCAGAATCGCTTCAGACGTGAGAAAATCGCTCAGGGCCGCATCGAGCGACCACTCGCCTTCACGCCGCGTGAATTAAAAAGAGGATGAACTAGATGCGGAAAGGCTTCACCAGACACCCCGCGCCGGACGCCCCGGCCGTACACGAAAAGAACTACATCACCCCCGGCGGCCTCGAGCGCCTCAAAGCCGAGCATAACTTCCTGCTCACCAAGGATCGTCCTGCCGTCACCGTGGTCGTGTCCTGGGCTGCTGGCAACGGCGACCGCAGTGAAAATGCCGACTACCAGTACAGCAAGCGCCGCCTCCGCCAAATCGACTCGCGTATTCGCTTTCTCTCCAAGCGCATCGAGGCCGCCGAAGTGGTCGACCCCGAAGCGCCGCGCTCAGCACAGGCAAAGTCGCGAGCATTTTTCGGCGCAACCGTGCTCTACGCAGATTCGTCCGGCACCGAGCGCGAAGTCTCCATCGTAGGCCAGGATGAAGTCGACCTCACCCGCAACCACATCAGTTGGGTCTCGCCTCTCGGCCGCGCCCTGCTCAAGTCCGCAGAGGGCGACACAGTGGTTCTCCGCGCGCCCGGCGGCACAGAAGAGCTGACCATCCTCGAAGTGCGCTACGTACGCATAGATGTGGAGCCGTTCCATGAACCAGCCAGCTCTGTAGATACGGCTAAAAAAACATCCAGCCAACGCTCATAAGAAGCAAGAGATGCTCCGGATTCAAAAAAGCAGGGAACTCGTTAGCAACAAGTGATCTGCTGCCTTCGTAAATAAACTTGACGCCCTTGCTGGTGTTGACATGTGATGTTAACATAAAAGTGATGGCAAGGGACCCGAGCCTCGATAACTTGCTTTACCTCGATGGCGTCTCCTACGTTATCGATGGTCCCTTTTGGGTCAAGTTCGAAGTCAGGCAGGTTCACGAAACACCTCAAAAGCCTCATGGACTCGATTACTCGTTGACCCTCCATGACGGGACCGGACTGCGCCTTTTAGGCTTCGATAACTCTCACGCGATTACGGAAGGTTCCGGGCCCGGCTCGAAGACGCGTATTGAATACGACCACACTCACAAGGGCCAGCGTGTTCGCTTTTACAGCTACTCGGACGCCGGCACATTGATGACGGATTTTTGGATGGAAGTCGACAAGATTCTGAAAGAGAGGATAAAAACGCCATGACCACGCTAAGGATTGGAATTGCATCGCGGCAGGCTTTCAAAAAGCGCACCTTGGCTATTGCCAAAGGCGAATTCAAGCCCGGGAAGAATGACCCGAAGGTTTGGTTCGAATCTCTGGAAAGTTTGGCTCAGGTCCTATCCGACCGAAATAGGGCTTTACTGAAGCTCATCAATGAAAAGCATCCGGCATCGCTGTCCGAACTGGCGGCACAATCGGGACGCGAAAAATCAAGCCTGTCTAGAACGCTCAAGAACATGGAGCGTTATGGGCTCGTGCACTTTGTGGCGGGACCCAATAGGCAGCTAGCGCCCAAAGTGAACTATTCAGGCGTGGAACTTGAGGTCTCTTTTCAAGCTTGAGGAATTGCGGGCAAGTGATGGCAGAAGAACCAATCGACCGCAATTTGGAGAACGAATGATAGAACTCGTGCTCTTGCCGGGAATGGATGGAACCGGAGAACTCTTTAATTCGTTTATCGCATCTCTCCCGGATAACTATAAAACCACAATCGTCACTTATCCGCGCGATAAAGTTCTTTCTCATTACGAATATTTTGATCACATCAAGCAAGCCTGCGAAGGTATTCGATCATTTGTTCTCGTCGCTGAATCCTTCTCAACCCCGCTTGCAATCGAGTTTGCCGCCAATAACCCTGAAAAAATTCGTGCGCTCGTTATCTGTGCGGGATTTGCATCAAATCCGGTCAAAGGGTTAAAAGGATTGTTGCTGAGCCTCAGTGCTCCGATTCTTTTCCGCCTACCTATTCCTGCATTTGCAATCAGCATGCTCCTCGTCGGCTCTCATGCATCTGATGAATTGATTCGCTCCGTCCGTCATGCCATCTCAGCAGTGCGTGTGAATGTGCTCCGGTCTCGTCTGAATGCAATCCAGCATTGCAACGTTCTAAATGAGTTGAGCCAATTGAAACATCCAATTCTATATATTCAGGCCGCAGAAGATCGTTTGATTAAATCCGAATCCTTTGCTGAAATTCTGAGTGTTCAGCCAGCAGCAGCTCTCGTAAAAATTTCTGGCCCACATCTCATTCTTCAATGCGAGCCAAAACAATGCGCAGAATCTCTCATCCACTTCGTTGAGAAGATACATTCAAAGGGCTGAAGTCTTGGTCTGCGATTCTTTCTCACCCTCATTCAATACCTCTTCCTCCATTGCGCGCGCCTCTTCCGCTTCCAGCCTTGCAACCTCCTTCACAATCTTCGCTTCCTCCAGCGCTGCCTGCTTCTCCCGCGGCGGGTCTTCAATCACAATCGTCTCCGCAATACGGTCATGCACGCAGCAACGGTTGGGGTTGATGAAGAACTGAAAAAATCCAAACCCCGCCTCCAGCGCCGACGCGCCATATCCCAACGCCCGCTCGCACGATTGCCACAACGTTATCCGCGGCCGCACCAGCGAAACAACCCGAACCCCCATCAGCTTTTTCCCCGGCGTCCGTCCATTCGTCGCCCACACAAAAAATCCGTAATACAGCAACCCAAAAACAGGGTCGAATATTTCTTCGGTCAGCTTCTTCTCTTTCTTTTCCGCCACCGCATCTTCCTCGTCCTCATCAACCGGGACGTCCTTCTTCTCCGTCACCATCTTCGTCGGGTCATTCGGGTCCGG
>CAIMNN010000594.1 GCA_903842845.1 uncultured Acidobacteriaceae bacterium
AACTCGACCCCGTCAAGGAACTCGAACCTACAGCCGACAAGCCGGAAGAAATTCACACCCCCGGCATGGGCGCAATCGCTGACATCGCCGCCTTCCTCAAAATCTCCGAGGCCAACGACATCAAGTGCGTCGCCTACATGGCCCGCAAGATCAGCCCCGAAGGAAAAGACACCTGGCACGGCGTAGCCGCATTCCTTCGCGGCGACCACCAGGTCAACGAAACCAAACTCCTCGGCTCCATCGGCGCAGCCGAACTCCGCACCATGGCCGCCGAAGAGCTCTCTCAATTCTTCTCCGGCCCCGCAGGCTTCCTCGGCCCCGTTGGCCTCAAGCACGGCGCAAAGCCCCTCACCAATGAATTAACAGTCGTCGTCGACTCCAGCCTCGAAGGCCGCAAAAACCTCGTCGCCGGCGCCAACAAGCTCGACTATCACTTCCGCAACGTCACCCCGGGCCGCGACTTCACCTGGACCCTCCTCGCCGACATCCGTTCCGTCAACGAAGGCGAAGCCTGCCCAAAGCCAAACTGCACCGGCAAACTCGTCGTCGGCAAAACCGTCGAGATCGGCCACATCTTCAAACTCGGCTACAAATACTCCGAGTCCATGGGCGCGCGCGTCCTCGACCCCAACGGCAAAGAGGTCACGCCCATCATGGGCAGCTACGGCATCGGCATCGAGCGCATCCTCACCTCCGCAATCGAGCAATCGAACGACGCCAACGGCTTCTGGCTCCCGCCCTCCATCGCTCCCTTCGCCGTCGTAGTCACCGTCACCAACACCACGGACACCGCACTCCTCGCAGCCGGCGAGAAGCTCGCCGCTGAGCTTGACGCCGCCGGACTCGACGTTCTACTCGACGACCGCGACGAGCGCGCCGGCGTCAAATTCAAAGACGCTGACCTCATCGGCATCCCCTTCCGCATCAACGTCGGCAAAAAAGTCGCCGAAGGTCTCGTCGAACTCGTCACTCGCGCCGGTTCATCCAGTCAGGACGTTGCTATCGCCGAGGTCACCGCGCGCGTCAAAGCTCTGGCTGCCGTGCAACAATAGTTCGCACTGTCGCGTATAGATACCGATGAAGGAGTTACGATGACGCCGATTTACGACAATGAGGATCAAGAGGACGACGATCAGGCCAAGCCCAACCCCAGGCCCGGCCGCTGGTATAGGCTCGGCATTCGCAATCGCTGGCTCCGTTACTCCGTCTACGCAGTCATCGGCATCTTCCTGGCAGGCTTTCTCACCGTCCTCTCCGTCGGCGGATACTTCTACTTCAAAACCCGCCCCATCATCGAGGCCCGTCTCAAGCAGCCCCTCTTTGCCAACACCGCCAAGATCTTCGCTGCTCCGCGCGAGGTTCGCCCCGGTCAAAAGCTCTCCCTCGCTCGCGTAGTCGCGGAACTCAAAACCGCCGGTTACACCCCCGCTGGCGCACCGAACCCCTCTCCGCTCGGCACCTTCAACGAAGGCATCAGCACCGTCACAATTCACCCCGGCCCGCAATCCTTCCACGCGCCGGACAGTGCCACCATCCACTTCAGCGCTGGCACCGTCACCTCCATCTCCGACGAAAAAGGCCAAACCCTCAGCTCCTACGAGCTCGAGCCCCTCCTCATCACCGGCCTCAGCGACGACGCCAACCGCACCAAGCGCCGCCTCATCACCTACGACGAAATTCCCGCCAACCTCGTCCAGGCCACGCTCGCAATCGAGGACCGCCGCTTCTTTGAGCACTCCGGCGTCAACTACGGCCGCCTCCTCCAGGCCGGCGTCAAAGACGTCCTCACTGGACACAAGCAGCAGGGCGGCTCAACCCTCACCATGCAGCTCGCACGCGGCTTCTTCCTCTCCCCGGAAAAACGCGTCAAGCGCAAAATTATTGAGATAGTCATCACTTTCCAGCTCGAACACCGCTTCACAAAAAAGCAGCTCTTCGAGATGTACGCCAACCAGATCAACCTCGGCCAGCGCGGCAGCTTTGCCATCAACGGCTTCGGTGAAGCATCGCGCGCCTATCTCGGCAAAGACATCAAGCAGCTCGACATCGCCGACTGCGCCACACTCGCCGGCATGATCCAGCGCCCCAACTACTTCAACCCTTACCGCCATCCCGAGCGCACCATCGAGCGCCGCAACCTCGTCCTCGACGGCATGGTTGAGACCGGTGCAATCACCAAGGAACAGGCCGAAAAAGCCAAGGCCGAGCCGCTCCACCTCTCGCCTCAAAGCGTCGACGCCAGCGAAGCCCCCTACTTCGTCGACCTCGTCCACGACCAGCTCGTCCAAAAATTCGGCGATCGCGACATCAACTCCGAAGGCCTGCGCATCTACACATCGCTCGATCCCGAGCTCCAGCGCGAAGCCACCTCCGTCGTCGACTCCACCATGCACATCGTCGACGAGCAGGTCGACAAGCTCCACGCCCATCACAAGCCCGGCGAAACCTGGTCCTATCCGCAGGTCGCGCTCGTCGCGCTCAATCCGCACACCGGTCAGGTCCTCGCCCTCGTCGGCGGACGCAACTACGGCGTCAGCCAGCTCAATCACGCCACCGCCAAGCGGCCCACAGGCTCCATCTTCAAGCCCTTCGTCTACGCCACGGCATTCGCGCAATCCGTCGAAGGCACAAATCTCTCCGGCACCGACAAGCCCTTCTCGCAGCTCACCATGCTCAACGATGAAGAGACCACCTACGACATGGGCAACAACGCCGAAGACTACACTCCGCACAACTTCGACAAAAAGTTCCACGGCCTCATCACCGCGCGCGAAGCGCTCCAGCACTCCTACAACGGCGCAACCATCTCCCTCGGCTCCCTCGTCGGCTTCGATCGCGTCGCCAGCTTCGCCCGCGACTCCGGCATCAAATCCGCACGCGGAACACCCGCCGTCGCCATCGGCTCATACGACGCAACTCCGATTGAAATGGCCGGCGCTTACACCGACTTCGCCAACGGCGGCCTTCACATCGACCCCTGGTTTGTGGATAGCGTCCGCAATGCCAACGGTGACGTCGTCGCCGACTACGACCCCGTCACCAAGCAGGTCCTCGACCCACGCGCCGCATACCTCACAGTGGACATGCTCAAGAACGTCATCAACGCCGGCACCGGCGCAGTCGTCCGCCAGCGCGGCTTCACCAATCCCGCCGCCGGAAAAACCGGAACCAGCCACGACGCATGGTTCGCTGGCTTCACCTCAAACCTCCTCTGCATCGTCTGGGTCGGCAATGACGACTACACCGACATCAAGATAGAAGGCGCTCACGCCGCCGCGCCCATCTGGGCCGAGTTCATGAAGCGCGCCGTCCTGCTCCCCCAGTACTCTGACACCAACGAGTTCTCAATGCCTGAGGGCGTCAGCTTCGACAGCATCGACAAGCCCACCCTCCTGCTCAGCGACGCCGCTTGTCCCAACGGCATGAACGTCGCTTTCCTCAACGGCACCGCGCCCATCGACACCTGCGACCACCCACCCGACCACCGCAACCTCATCCAGAAGCTCTTTGGCCTCGGCAAACCTGAGGTCAAACAGGAACCCAAGCCGGAAACCAAGCCCCCAAAATGATCCGCGCGGTTTGCCCCTTCAGCAACCCCGTTTGTTCTCTGAATCGTTAGTTCTCTGAATTAGGTTCGGTCCATCAGTGATGTGTCATCCCCAGCGCAGCGAGGGATCTGCATTTGCTTCTAAATTCTCAGCTCATACAAAACTTAAGCCACGTAAAAAGGGGCTGCGCATCGCGCAACCCCTGATCCCTGATTCCTGATTTCTGACCCCTGTCTTACTTGATCGTAAACTTCACCACATTCGTCCGGAAGCAATCCGTCAAGCTGCCGATGCCGCACACATACCCGATCACCGCATAGGTCCCGGGCTTGGTCAGCTCGTACTCCTTACTCAGGTTCTTGTCCCACTCCAGCTTGTCAAACGACTTGAATGGTATCTGTACAACCTTCCGGCGATACAACCAGCCCGTGTAGCACTGGCTGAAAAAGTGCTCCAGGCAGCCTACTTCCGTTTCCTTGGGGCTATGGTTGTTCTGGTCAAGCACTTGTAGCTTGAGGCCGTCCGTACTGATCAGAATTTCACGGCCGATATGGCTCTCCAGCTTCACATGCACAAATACATTCGAACCGAGCGCGAACGTCGGATTATCCATGCTCAGTGTCGCCGACGCCGTCGGCGATGTGTTGTACACATCATGCTGTTCTTTGCCGGCCGTGCCCAACTTGACTTGTGCTCCCAGCCACGCCGAATTGCACATCAAAATCCCGACTATCAAAGTCAGGAATATAAAGCGGATCATCTTGGTCACTTGCACCATCCAACGCTCTTTCTGGCGTAATTGAATGCTCATTTCCGGTTCTTGGCACCGTGCTGCTTCTTCCCGTGTCTTGACCTGCGGCAATCTCCATTGGAATCTTGCCAAATACAAAAAAAGACCCAAGCTTAGTGAACGAAATTATGCACTGCTTTTCGTTCAGTTAAGCAAGTTCATCATGGCTTTTTTGCTGTCTCAGTAATAGTAAATTTATTTTCCGCACTTTGATAGCTTTTTTTATCACTTCTGAGCTTTGCAATCATTCATTTGCCTCCCCGCGCAGACCACTCTTCCAGCCATTTGCGCACCTCTCACCGCACCTTGTCGCCCATCTGGAATTTGAAATAAATCCAATTAATTTAACAATTTAGTTCGCAAATCCCGGCCTCAGTCCCCGCCCCACGCCACAGCCCTTCGTCTGCGGCTGTGGAAATCAGGTCCCATATCCTCAACTCATCCAAAACCGAATGACTTAATAACATGGACTTAAATCTACACACTTCGCGCCAACAACCCCGGCTTAATGCGTCCGCGGAATCAGTTGGAATGAATTCAGATAACGTTCCGTTCCAGCGTAAGGCTCGCTCTTCGGGCTCGCCGTCAGAACCTGGTACAGCACAGAACCCACCAGATAAATCCTCGCGCTGAAGTGCATCGTGTCGTTCTCCGATTCAAAGCTCAACCCCGGGTAGATTCCCAGCGTCACCTTCGATTCTTTGCTCACCGTCGCCTTCACATTATTGATGGCCCCACTCTTCGCCCCCTCTAATACGTCAGCCGGGTCGCGGCCGCTCACCGCCGAGCCGTAATCCACCACGCCCACATACAACGCGGAACTGCCCACCTCCACCAAGTACGAGCGCAGCTCAAACGAACCCTTCTCCGTCGGCACATCCTGCTTGCTCATCACCGGCGCTGATGGCGCTGAAATGCTGAACCCGTCCGGCGCATAGCTGTAGCTCTTCCAATCCCCGCTCTGCGCTGCTACTCCCATGCTGAACACTGCACTTGCACACACCATCGACAATGCAACCAGCCACGACCCACGTTTCGTTTTCATCTCTCTCCCTCCTCGTTGATCTTCAGGCCTTCTGGATTTGATATCTGCCTGCATCCTGTTGCCAATTTACTGTGGTCACATTCTATCCTGATTTTCGCAACCAAAAATATTTATCGCGGCTCGCTCACAGCATCGCCCTCTTTTCTGTGACCACATCCATTCCTCACGTCACACTTGTCTGATTCTCCGCTTTTCCACGTTGCTAATTCAGTGCCTCTCATCTCTAATGTTCCTAGCTCTATATGGAGGTTCAATAATTCATGTCTCTGCGTCTCATACTTGTCTCCTGTCTGCTTCTCACTACCTTCTGCTTTAACGCTTGTAGATCCAATTCTGCCAGCGGTCCTTCCAACTTGATCTCTGCCGTCACCGGCCAATCCGCAAAAAAGGTTCACTTCAAGCCTTACACCGTCATCGACCAGACACAGGGCGGAATGGCTGTCTCCAACGTCATGGTTCCAGACGGCTGGAATTCTACCTCCTACGCTCATTGGAACTTCAATAACATTTACATTCCCGTTCAGGTCGGCATGCGCACTGAAGCGCAGGACGGAAGCAAATGGATCGAGTTCTATCCCACCAAGCTCTTCCTCTGGTTTGACAACATGTATGACCGCAACGTCCAGGGTACCTCCGACGGTGCCGTCGTCCATTTCTCCAACGCAAGACTGCCCCAGGCCTTGGCCCGTTACGTCATCCTACCCAGCCGCCGCGACGTGCAAAACCTGCGCATCCTCGGCTATCGGCCCGTCAATGACCTGCCCAAAGTCTTCGCCTCGGTTCTACAGGGGGCCAGCCTCCCCGCCAATGGTGAGGGAATCTGCATGCGCGTCAGTTATCAAAAGAACGGCGTCCCCTATGATGAAGAGTTCTACGCCTACATGCCCCCCACAGAGCAGATCTTCACACCCGACCATGGCGCCTATGAACTTCATCGCCCCATGTATTTGGTGCACAGCATCGGTGCCAAAGCGGGCACGCTCGAGGACACACGCTCCCTCCTCGGTTTCGTCGCCACTTCCATTCGCCCCAATCCCGCGTGGCAGCAGCGCGTGCAGGAGGTCTATCAGATTCTCGCCCAGCGTTTCGTCAACAACTTCAACAGCAACATGGCGTCCATCCGCGCCGCTGGCGAACGTAGCCGTCAGATCTCCCAACAAAACGATGAGTTCCTCCGCAACATCGACAGCTCCCTCTCATCCTCGCGTACTTCCAGCGGCTCAACATCTACTTCCAGCTCAGGATCATTTGCCAGCACCACCGACGCCTTCGACCAGTACGTCCGCGACACCGAGCACATGCAGGACCAGTATGGTCAGACCACCGACGTCAGCAACCAGTACAGCTACCATTGGGCCACCGGCTTCGGAGACTACGTCCACTCCAACGACCCCAACTTCAATCCCAATGACTACTCAAATCAAAACTACGAGCGTATGAACGCACCCAACTGACATCAACCTCGTCCACTCGCTCCATGCTCGCGTCAACAAAATAGGCCGCAAGGTGCTCCCATAGCTCGCGGCCTTCTTTGTCAATACAATCCGCGCAACTACTCTCCATTGCGCACCATTGCTGCACTATGACAAACTGCACCCAATTGGTTTCTCCGTTTCCAAGCGGGAAATTTACGCCATCGACAGGCAGACATGCGCATTAACTTTAATCTCACCAAGGCCACGCTCACCGGAGCACTCGGCGGACTTCTCTTCGGTTTTGACACCGTCGTCGTCGCAGGCGTCATCGACACACTCGTCGGCCAGTACCACCTCAGCCCCACCGGCAAAGGCCTCACCGTCGCCATCGCGCTCGTCGGAACCGTCATCGGCGCACTCGGCGCAGGCCAGCTCGGTCAAAAGCTCGGCTCCCGTGAGACACTCCGCGCCACCGCCGTCCTCTACATCATCTCCGCCATCGGCAGCGCGCTCGCCCCCAGTTGGACCATCCTCATGGTCTTCCGTTTCATCGGCGGACTCGGCATAGGCGCATCCTCCGTCCTCGGCCCCGTCTACATCGCCGAGCTCGCTCCCGCAAAACTCCGCGGCCGCCTCGTCGGAGTCTTCCAGTTCAATGTCGTCTTCGGCATCCTCGTCGCCTACACCTCCAACTACATCATCCGCACTCTTCACCTCGGCGTAACCGAGTGGCGTTGGCAGGTCGGCGTCGCAGCCCTTCCCGCAATCGGCTTCCTCATCCTTCTCTACGGAATCCCACGCAGCCCCCGCTGGTCCGCCTCTAAAGACCGCATCGACGAAGCTCTCTCCGTCCTCAAAATGATGGGCGAACCCAACCCTGAAGCCGAACTCGCTGACATCCGCAAAGCCCTCAGCGAAGAGCACGCCGCCGCACACCAGCCCGTCTTCCGTTGGAAGTACCGCTACCCCCTCTTCCTCGCCATCACCCTCGGCGCATTCAACCAGTTCTCCGGCATCAACGCCATCCTCTACTACCTCAACTCCATCTTTTCTGAGGCCGGCTTCAGCCGCATCTCAGGCGACCAGCAGGCCATCGCAATCGGATTCACCAACCTCGTCTTCACCATGGTCGGCATGTCACTCATTGACAAGTTCGGCCGCAAAACTCTCCTCCTCATCGGAGCCGTCGGAACCGCCGCCTGCCTCGCCGCCGCTTCATGGCTCATGTCCGCCAACATTCATCCCGGCGCTCTGGTCTACATCTTCGTCACTTACATCGCCTTCTTCGCCATGAGCCAGGGTGCTGTCATCTGGGTCTACATCGGTGAGGTCTTCCCCAACCACGTCCGCTCCAAAGGACAGGGCGTCGGCAACGCCAGCCACTGGTTCTGGAACACCGTCATCCAGCTTTACTTCCCAGTCGTCGTCGCCAGCTACGGCCGAAGCGCTCCCTTCACTTTTTTCGCATTCATGACAATTTTGCAGTTCATTGTGGTACTTTTCTTCTATCCTGAGACGAAGGGCCAGACCCTCGAGGACCTCCAGCGCAAGCTGGTCTCCTCAAACTGACCCCGGTATGATGTTTTTGATCTATGACCTCTGATCTCTGTTCCCTGACTTCTGACCCCTGACTTCTGTTTTCTGACTTCTGACTTCTGACTTGGAGATTTACCCATGGAGCAAGCCGAAGCCGTCGATGTAGCCCAAATTCGCGAGATTGTCCAAGCCGTCGTCGAGGTCTTGCGCCGTCCCGCCCCCTGCTCGCCCATCGCTGCGGCAAGCTCGCTTGAGTCGGACGCACTGCGCGAAGAGATCATCCGCGTCGGCCGCAAGCTCTGGCAGCGTCAGTACGTCGACGGCAACGGCGGCAACATCAGCGTCCGCCTCGGCCAGCAGTACGTCCTATGCACTCCCACCATGATGTGCAAGGCTGACATGCAGCCCGCCGACATCTGCCTCTCCGACCTCGAAGGCAACATCATCGCCGGCGACCGTCTCCGCACCAGCGAGCTCATGCTCCACCTCGAGATATACAAGGCCAACCCCACCGCCCGCGCCGTCGTACACTGCCATCCACCCCACGCCACCGCATACGCAGCCACGCACACCGCGCCGCCCAACAACTTCATCACCGAGTTCGAGCTCTTCATCGGACCCGTCGCCGTCGCGCCCTACGAAACCCCCGGCACACGCGCATTCGCCGAAACCATCATCCCCTACGTCCAGGACCACAACACCATCCTCCTCGCAAACCACGGCATCGTCTGCTGGTCTGACACGGTGACCCACGCCGAGTGGCTCGTCGAGATTCTCGACACCTACTGCCGCACCATCCTCACCGCCCAGCAGATCGGCCGCCCACTCATCCCCATCCCCGAAGAAAAGATCAACGACATCCTCGCAACCAAGCGCCGCCTCGGCCTACCCGACGCACGCATGAAGCAGATTCCCCCCGCCGACCAAACCACCTCCATGACCCCCGGCGAACTCGACCGCCTCGTTGTCAAAGTCATGGAACACCTCGATAACGAATAACCCCGCCTTGAAATCGGAGGGTGCAGGGACCTTCAGGCCCCTGAATACCGCAATCAAAATATAGGGCCTTTAGGCCCGGGCATTTTCCACTGGATAAATAATACAAATCGGGTGCCCCCGGTCCCTCGCCTTTGGGGACCGGGGATTGAATCATGTGGCTGTCCCCTACCGCCGCATCTTCCGCTCCCGCTCACTCCGCGGCATCTTCACCTTCGACGTCAGCTCCGCCGCGCTCACCTCTGCAACATGTTGAAACAGGTCTTCCCACCCCGACAGCAGCGACACCGGCAGCTCCACCGTTCTTACCGTTGGATTCTCAACGCTTTTCGCACGCACAGCCACGCACTCACCATCGTCAAATGGCTCTGACACCAGCTCAATGTGTTCGCCATACAGGCTCATATGCTTGCCTGAGGTGTAACCGAGTCTCTTGATGCGTGCGCAGTTCTCTGAAAGCAGGGGATCTACTGCGAGCCCCGGAGTAGGAATAGGCATAAACCACCTTGGCCGTGAAGAGACTTTATTGGTTAAAGTTAGCTTGTCTCCACACCCGGCCTGCGTTCTATTCTCTATCATGCCCCAGCTGGCTGGATGTGCCCCCTGATACGCCGCATCATCCCCGCGCCAGTAGGTACAGGCGCAACTTGCAGATAATAAACACTCTTTGTCTTACACTTTCTCTATCGCTATCCATGTCGCAACCGGGGGTTAACTCGTCCTCTCGCCTAAAAAATTAAAATATCGACTGTGAAACTGTGAAACGTCACTTAAACCTCTGATTCCAAATAAATTACTCACCACAAAAAAGCAGGGTGCACAGCCTCTGTGAAACTGTGCACTTGCCGTAACAGATTCATTTCGAAAGGCTTATCGCCTTTTCCTTATTCGCTGTAATGCAGCAAACTGAACACTTCATGCTTCGGAAACTTCTCGCGGCCCTTCAAAAAGTCCAGCTCAACAGCAAACGCAATTCCAACTATCTCGCCGCCAAGCTGTTCCACAAGCTTGATTGTCGCTTCCATCGTTCCTCCAGTCGCCAACAGATCATCCACCAGCACAACCCGCTGTCCGGGCTTTATCGCATCCAGATGAATCTCCAGCGTATCCGAGCCATACTCAAGCTCGTAGCTCACGCGCGCAACAGCAGCAGGCAACTTCTTCGGCTTGCGCAC
>CAIMNN010000595.1 GCA_903842845.1 uncultured Acidobacteriaceae bacterium
TCGCTGCCCTTGGCATGATCGTCTTCATCCTCATCCACAACTCCACCGTCTTTGCAGCCGACGGCTACATCAGCGATTCCATGTGCGGCCGCAAGCACATCATGCCCGGCATGGATGACTCCGATTGCACCCAGGCCTGCGTCAACGCCGGAGCAAAATACGTCCTCGTCTCCGAATCAAAGATCTACACCCTCGACGGCGATCTGAACTCGGTCAAGCCCTTCGCCGGCAAACAAGTTCACATCACAGGCAAAGCCAACGGTTCGTCAATCACCATCGCCACAATCTCCGCACCCTGATAGAAGCCATCTCCGCATCTAATCGTGATAATCTCCGCACCCTATAAGTGTTGACGGGCACGGCTTCAGCCGTGCCCGTCTGCGGAGGGAGCATGGGCCTTCAGGCCCATGAATCAAGTAACCGAATTCTCCGGGCTTTAGCCCCGGAGGCTATCTTTGGAGCATCGTTCAGCAACTCCCAACCACTTCCGCTCTCCCACAATCCCTACTGGCTAGGCCCTACTTGCTAGGCCCTGCCGTCATCACCCCAGCACCCTCGAGTACTCCGCAATCTTCGCCCAGTACATGATCCATGTGACCAGCGCGGCGATCACCGCCAGGCAACCAAGGATTGGAATCACGCAGCAGCAGACCGAGATACACATGAACAGTCCGAGCTGCTTGCCCGGCTCCTGCTCCGGCAGCGGAATCCCGCGCCGCATGTACTCGTTCCGCAGTGTCGCCGATAATCCATTGACCACGATGAACTGAACCACCAGATGCACAACCGGCACCAGGCAAAGCCAGATCATCAGCGGTTCAAACGTCCGCGTCTCAGGTGCGCACTTCGCCAGCGCCTTGTTCAACGTCAGCAGGTAAAACACATATGGAATTAAAAATACGCAACTGAACGCATAGAACGGAAAAAAATGTAGCCCGTGGGCGAATGGAAAAAATAGATGATGCATCGCGACACCCTCCTGATTTCTACAAAAAAACGCTACTCTTGTCCTCAATCTGACTACGCCGTGCGCAACATTCTGGTTCCACCTGAAAATTCTACGCCGACTATTTGCCAAACCCGACGCAATCTTTTCGCCAGCCGCAACGCCACGCAATTCAGACCTCTCCGCTCCCTATACCTCCCGCCGTTCCCCGTTCCCGCACATGGCGCGATTTTTGTCCAAAAACGCTGTTTGTTGGTGTTTCCGCGCGCAAAGTGCCGCAACCTTCCCGCCTCACAACCAGCTTCCCATGAACACCTTGGGAAATATTGACGCGCTTTTCTTCAACCCCAAAAAAATGACAAAAAATCGCCAAAAACCACGACATACGCATTGAATTTTCCACCCACCTTCCGCGCAAAAACCGGCATCTCCGAGTATCGGTTCCTCTCCACAAATTCAACGCCCCCGGCCCTGTTCCGGTTCCCCTGGCCCCTCTGTCCCTTTGTCCCCTGGCCCCTGTATCCTTCTTTACGTCAATCATTTCAGGAGCCTTCCATGTCCGCACCCATCATTCGCGCACCCCGTGGCACAACCCTCCGCACCAAAGGCTGGCAACAGGAGGGTGTTCTCCGCTGTCTTATGAACAACTTGGACCCCGACAACGCCGAGCGCCCCGCCGACCTCGTCGTCTACGGCGGCATCGGCCGCGCCGCGCGCAACTGGGACTGCTACCACGCCATCGTTCACGAGCTTGAAAACCTCACCATGGACCAGACCCTCCTCGTCCAGTCCGGCAAGCCCGTAGCCGTCTTCCCCACGCACGAGATGGCACCACGCGTCATCATCGCCAACTCCAACCTGGTCGGCAAATGGGCCAACTGGGACCACTTCAACGAGCTCGATAAAAAAGGCCTCATGATGTACGGCCAGATGACCGCCGGAAGCTGGATCTACATAGGAACACAGGGGATATTGCAGGGAACCTTCCAGACCTTCGCCGCGCTGGCTGATAAACATTTCGGCGGATCCCTCAAAGGCAAGCTCGTCGTCACCGGCGGCGTCGGCGGCATGGGCGGCGCACAGCCCCTGAGCGTAACCCTCAATGATGGAGTGGTTTTGGCCATCGACGTCGATCGCACGCGCATCGAACGCCGCGTCGAGAACCGCTACTGCGACCAGCTCTGCGAAAACCTCGACGAAGCCCTCGCCCTCTGTGAATCCGCACGTAAACAAAATCGCGCGCTTTCAGTCGGCCTCGTAGGCAACTGCGCCGATGTGCTCCCCGAGCTTGTCCGCCGCAACGTCCACGTCGATGTAGTGACAGACCAAACCAGCGCCCATGACCCCCTCAACGGCTACGTGCCGAATGGAATGTCGCTCGAGGCCGCGCTGGAACTGCGCAAGAGCGATCCAGTGGAGTACGTCAAACGCTCCACCGCTTCCATGGTCGTCCACGTCGACGCCATGCTGGCTCTCAAGCGCGCCGGGGCGATTGCGTTTGATTATGGCAACAACATCCGCCGCTTCGCATTCGACGCCGGCTGCGCGAACGCATTTGATATTCCCGGCTTCGTTCCCGAGTACATCCGCCCGCTCTTCTGCACCGGCCAGGGCCCCTTCCGCTGGGTCGCGCTCTCCGGCGACCCCAAAGACATTAACCGCACTGACGAGCTGGCACTCGAACTCTTCCCCGAAAACGAAATTCTGACCAAGTGGATGAAGCTGGCCCGCGGCCGATTCGCATTCCAGGGTCTACCTGCACGTATTTGTTGGCTCGGTTACGGCGAGCGCGCGCGCATGGGCGAGGCAATCAATCATCTCGTCAAAAAAGGCGAGCTCAGCGCGCCCATCGCCATGGGTCGCGACCACCTGGACACCGGCTCCGTCGCCAGCCCTTACCGCGAAACCGAAAAAATGCTCGACGGCTCCGATGCAGTCGCAGACTGGCCGATCCTCAACGCGTTGCTCAATACTTCGTCCGGCGCGACGTGGGTCAGCTTCCATCACGGCGGCGGCGTGGGCATGGGCTACTCGCTCCACGCGGGTCAGGTGACGGTTGCCGACGGCACCGAGCTTGCGGCGAAAAAAATCTCTCTCGTCCTGAACAACGACCCCGGCCTCGGCGTCGTCCGCCATGCTGACGCGGGCTACAAACTTGCCCAGGACACTGCGCGCACAAAAGGCATCAAAATGCCGATGGCGGGCAAGTGATGTTGGTGAAACCGCTGAGCAGATAAGGAGACCATACGATGATTGTTTGGCTGATTATTCTGGGCATGATTGGAGCCTTTGTTTTTCTTGTCGTATGGACAGTTAGGAAAGAAGATCAAAGTGATGAGGCGATCGCTGACACAGCAGATTGGCTTGCAACAGAGGCAATAATCCAAAGCGCGGTAATGGAAAGATTGGACAAATATACACGCTACCCCAGTTTTTCTTTTTACTATTCCGTAAAAGGCGAATTTTATTCAGGGAAGTTTTTTCAGAAGATAGTTATGGATGAAGCAGAAGAACAGATAAAGGCACTCGTTGGACATAAGTTTGAGGTGCAATATGATCCTGATAGTCCATCAGCTTGGTATATTGCAGAAGCAACTATGGCGGGGTATGCGATTATTCAGAAACTCGATGCAGATTATCCATCTGATTATGGCCCATACAGAAGTGATGGAGATGAACCAATTGATCTCAATCTCAATCGCTGAGGCTCGAAAGGATTTATGAAAACAGCCATCACCAACATCGGCGAACTGGTTACGCTGGCCGGGCCAAATCGCCCGCGCGTCGGCCGCGAGCTGGGCGAGTTGGGCATTGTGCGCGATGCGGCTGTTTTGATTGAAGGCGAACGCATTCTCAAAGTCGGCCGTGCTGCCGACCTGCGCGATGAGATCGGCCGCGCCGGTGAGGTCATCGACGCCGAAGGTCGCTGCGTGACGCCCGGTTTTGTCGACGCGCACACCCATCTGGTCTTCGCCGGCAACCGCGCCAATGAGTTTGAAGCCCGCATTGAAGGCAAGACCTACCAGGAGATTGCAGCCGCAGGCGGCGGCATATTGGGCACAGTCGCCAAAACCCGCGCCGCCAGCGAAGACGAACTGCTCACAGCTGCACGCCGCAATCGCGACTGGATGCTGCGCTCTGGCACAACCACCATCGAGGCAAAATCCGGCTACGGCTTGAATCGCGAAACCGAGCTGAAGATGCTGCGCGTGATTCGCCGATTGAATGAAGAAGGCCCTATTCGCATCCATCCGACTTTGCTCGCCGCACACACAGTTCCGCCCGAATTCAAAGACCGCCGCGCGGAGTACGTAAGCTGGATTATCGACGAACTGATTCCCGAGGTCGCCCGCGAAAATCTGGCCGAGTACTGCGACGCCTTCTGCGACGAGCACGCCTTCACCGTCGACGAGGCGCGCAAAGTTCTCAGCGCCGCACACGCTCACGGACTCAAATTGCGCATTCACGCCGAGCAGTTCACTCCCGGCACCGGTGCAGCGTTGGCCGCCGAACTCGGTGCTGCAACCGCGGACCATCTTGAAGTAGTTGAAGAGGCAACTCTGGCCGCTCTGCGCAAAGCCGGAGTCCAACCGGTTCTGCTGCCCGGCTCAGTCTTCGCGCTTGGCCGCAGTCAGTATCCGCCCGCCCGCAAGATCATCGAAGCCGGACTCGCGCCGGTACTCGCAACCGACTTCAACCCCGGCTCATCGCCTGTGGCGTCGATGCCGTTCATAATGTCCTTGGCCTGCATTGAGATGCGCATGACCCCGGCCGAAGCCCTGACCGCCGCGACTGTCAACGCCGCATATTCGCTCAACTGCGGCGAAACCATCGGCTCAATCGAAACCGGCAAACGCACGGACCTTTTAATTCATGAGTTCACGGACTACCGCGAAATCGCCTACTTCATCGCCTCGCCCGCCCGGCCGCGCGTCTTTATTGCCGGCAAAGCGATGCAATAAGCGCTTCCATCTCCGCCCGCTGCGCCTCGATCGACTCCACAAGCTTGAACTGCGTCCGGCACCGGTCCAGGTTGTGCTGCGGCCGGTCGATCTTGAAATAAGTGTCGCCCTGAAGGTAATCCGTTAAAAAGCGCACTCCGATCAAGAAAGTAATAAACATCCCCCCAGTGACGAGCAGCTCTGTTTCTTCACGCGTGATGAAGCCATCGGTCGCTTCGAGATAGCCGTGCGCTAGACCGGAAAAAATATCCATCTCCATATGAATGAGCGAGAGGTCGGTCTCGTCCTCGGCAGCGGCGCAGGTTGCGGTCCGCACCATGTCTCCGAAATCGTAGGCCAGCAGTCCGGGCATCACCGTGTCCAGATCGACGACGCATACAGCCTCGCCGCTATCCTGATGCAGCAGAACATTATTCAGCTTGCAATCATTGTGCGTGATGCGTTCGGGCAGATTGGCGTTGAGCAGAACTTCAGTCAGCGCTTTGCGCTCAAGAGCAAAGTCTATCTCCGCGCGCGCCGAGGCAACGCGGCCTTTGACGTCGAGTGCAATTGCCTTTTCGAGCGCGGTGAAGCGCGTGGGGCCGTGATGGAAGTTGGGTATGGTCTCATTGAGTCGCGGCGCGGGCAGGTTGGCGACATCGCGCTGAAACTCGCCAAAGGCAAGACCAACCTGATAAGCCTGCGAGGGCAGGGTCACCTTTTCAAACGACACGGCGTCGGGAATGAAATTAAAACAACGCCAGTGGTACCCTTCTGGGTCTACATTTACTGTGCTGCCTTCAACCGTGCGTTGCAGCACAAGAGTGTGGCCCTCGCACTTTGCTGCAATGTGGTCGGTGACCCGCTGGAGGTTCTGCATCAGCGCCTGGGGGTGGGTAAAGAGGTGATGATTGATGCGCTGCAACAGCGCATAGACCACGCCGCCATCGGCAGCGTACTGCACGCGGTAGGAGTCGTTGATGTGGCCGTTGCCCCATGGCTCGGCGCCAAGAAAATCACCCAGTGGAAAAGCCTGCGCGGCGGTGGAAAGATTTTCGTTCACAGGTTTGTCGATCATTGTTAGGCCCATAGATTTTCCGGATAAGCGCCGGTCTCGACCTTCCTTCTTAAACTGGATTGCACTCGCGTTAGGTCCTCCTTATATGTAACACCAAACCACTCGGATTGAGTGTTCAGCACATACACCTGTAGTTGCCCGGCTTGAATGAGCTCGTGAACGGAGTTTGGCAGGTAGTTCTCGGCCTTAAGGTCTTTGGCATTCTTGCTGAGAAAGCGCTCAAACGATTCGACGAGTAGCGGGAATATGTCCGGCGTAAAACCCCACATATTCATGGATACTGTCTCGTCGCCGCTGAGATGCCGCTCGCTGCCATCCTCGAGCCGTATAGTCGCACCGTTGCCGGAGCGCACGATACTGGTCTGCTCGACTATCTCCGTGAGCATGCCATCAGCATTGATACCGCACAGTGCGCGTGCAACGGAGCCGTATTCGGAAAGAGTATTGCGGAGTATGAATCCGAGCAACGCGGCATCCTGCGAGCCACTCCGCCAATGGTCGCTCAATGCCTGATAAGAAGCGGCTCCGTAAAAATCATCAGCGTTGATAACCGCGAACGGACCGTGGATGAGATGCGCTGCCGAAAGCACGGCCTGCGTGGTTCCCCACGGCTTAGTGCGGCCTTCGGGGACTGAGTAACCAGCCGGCAAATCCGTCATCTCCTGGAAAGCCAGATCGTATTGAATGCGCTGGCCAAAACGCGCGTCGGCGATAGCGCGGAAATCCGCTTCCATCTCTTTGCGGATAATGAAGACAGCGCGCGTGAATCCTGCGCGAAGTGCGTCATAGACCGAATAATCGAGCAGCGTTTCCCCACTCGGGCCCATTGCTACCATCTGCTTGAGCCCGCCAAAGCGGTTACCCATGCCGGCCGCCATCACCAGCAACGTCGGCTTGTCAGTTGATTGGTTGAGATTCATTGTCATTAGCTAGTGTTTCAATCATTGCGGCAGTATGTCCAGCGTCAGCACTTCAAAGGGCTGGAGCTCAAACTCCTGCTCTCCGTCGGCTATCAGCGTGATGGCCGGCTTGCCCTTGTCGGAGGTCCACGGCGAGCGAGCCGAATAATTCTTTGCCACGCTCTGCGGCAATTCAAGATGCGCGCGCAGCTTCAATGAAAATTTCTGCGCATGGTCGCTTGGGTTGCGAAGCACGATGATAGATTTCATAGGCGACCACGCCGCCCAGCCGTAAACCTCAAGCCATTCCGGGTTGCCGCCAATCCAATGCGAGTCTTTGAGCACGTCAGCATTGGCGCGCGACCATTTAGCCGCTTCGGCAAGATCGTCCCAATTCTGCTGGCTTAAGAGCGACGGCGTTATGTACATCTCCTGTAGCTGCGTGCCGGTGCCAAAGTACGAGCGAACCTCGTTGCGGAAACTGTTCTGCGGGTCTTCCTTGAGCTGGCGATGATCCTTCGCAAAGATGAGTCCATGCAGCATGAGCGAGTTCAGCGGATACAGCGGCCCATCAAGAATGACTCGTTTGTACGTGTCGGCATCGCGGTAGGTGATCCAGCGCTCGCGATACGGGCCGACGCCGGCGGTTGAATCATCTTCGCCGCCTCTCCAGATGGAATCGGCATACAGCAACCAGAAGGGCGAAGGCCATGTGCCGGTGGTTAGATTGATGAAGAGATCCGGCTTGGCCGTGCGCAGTTCGCCGATGAGATGCTGCATCGCCGCAAAGTCGCTGTCAAAACGGCTGCCCTTGAAGACCGAGTCAACGTTGCCGGTGCCATCAAACTTGAATTGGTTGACGCCGTACTGCTGCATCATATTGACGGCGACATTGCGGAATGCGTCGTAATACTTCGGACCCGATAGCGCGTAGCCGTCGTTGATTATCTCGTAGCTGTTGGCGCGTCCGAAGGCGATGCGCTCATCCTTTGGTTTGCTATAGCCGCCCCAGGGCGACATCCAGACGCCTGGCGCTGCGCCGAACTTTTGCGCCTCTGCCTTCAAGTTCACAAAGCCATCCGGAAATCCTTCATTGAATCCCCACAGCGTGTGGTGGTTGTCCCAGCCATCGTCAAACAAAAACGAATCGAGTTTGACGCCGCGCTTCTCCACCAGCTCGCGGCCAAAAGTGTCGATGCGGTTAAGCGCGTCCTTCTCGCTGTACGGCGTGAAGTAGCCGAGGTCGTACCAGGAGTTGTAATGCAGAAAAGTGCGGTAAGGATGCGCGCGCTCTGTCTCGATATATGCGAGAAACGCACGACGAAGTTGGCCGGGTTCCGCGACGCCGAAGACGGCCGAATACTGAATCTCCTGACCGGCGCGCAGTGGCAGTTCGCGTTCAACCCATGCTGTGGCACGTCCGTTGCGGACCTTGCTCACGGATAGCGGGTCTTCAAGACCGAAGAACCAATTGCCGGAGACGATGGGTGAGCCGGCGACAGTGCCAACAACTTTCGCATCATGAAGTTCGATGTCAACCAGCTTAACCTGCTCGATGGGCAAATCGTGGTCTGTGGCGTGAATAGTAAGCGATTGGCGCAGATAATCTGTTCCGTCGAGCGCGATGAGCGACCAGGTGAGATGCATTAGCCCGTCGTCACTTATGAGATCAAGTTCCAGAGCTTTACCGTTCGTCCGGTCTGCAAGTCGCGAGGCAGTGGCGCGAGGTTCAAGCGTGACAAGTCGCAGCTCAGATGCGAGCTTCAGATTCGCGGCATCGTAAATGGAACCGTTCTTCATGACGATGGCGAAAGGCTCGGCAAGTATGAGTTTCGTAGAATCGTGCCGCGCTTGTAATGTCAGCGCGGTGACGCGGTCCTTCGCCATCGAAAGCTCGGCGCGGAGCTGGCTATTTTCAATTGCATACTCATGGCCTTGGTGGCTGAGCTCGGCTTGACCTTTGGGCGAGTCGACAGCCTGCGCGACGGAGGAGAACGGTGAGAGTAAAAAAACAAGCGCGACTGTGAAATGTAGCAGAGTTCTCATTTCCACTTCCAAACGTACAGGACGTAAAAAATATCCTAGCAGCCGAACTATGCCGCTTGCACCTTTGGACTGCAAACCAATAGCCTGATAACGCAAAAGGAGACGCGCTGATGCAAATGATGAAAATGATTCGTTTCATTCCGACGCGGTGTAGTGTATCCTTCACGGTGGTTCTTTGCCTATTGTCACCGGCGCTCGTCTTTTCTGCTGTAACCGCCAACGCTCAAAAACATTCAACGGAGGCAACAGTGAAAACCTCACCCTTTGGCGTTCTCGACGACGGCACAAGCGTCGATGCATTCACGCTCACTAACGCGCATGGCGCGCGAGCCAAAATCACCAACTACGGCGCAACACTGACCGAGCTTTGGATTCCGGACCGCGCAGGCAAGCTCGACGATGTTGTGCTCGGTTATGACAACGTGAAGAGCTACATCCACGGAGATACATGGTTCGGCGCGACGGTCGGGCCCGTAGCCAACCGGATCGCGCACGGTGAGTTCACTATCGACGGCAAGACCTACCATACAGAGGTCAACAATGGCCCGAACACCCTGCACAGCGGCTCGATCGGCCTGAGCCATGTGGTGTGGAGCGCGCATTCAGTCGAAGTACATGGCGCGGCGGCCGTGCGCTTCAACTACACCAGCAAAGACGGCGAGTGGGGCTTCCCGGGCAATATTGAATTCGAGGTCACATACACGCTCACCGATACAAACGAGTTGAAGATTCAATACTCGGCGAAGACCGACAAAACAACCGCGGTGAACCTGACCAACCATAGTTACTTTAATCTCGACGGCGGCAGTGATGTTCTCAATTACAAGCTCACGCTCTATGCCAGCCACTACACGCCCGTCGATGCGGGGCTGATACCGACTGGCGAGGTTCTTCCGGTAATCGGAACCGCGCTCGACTTTGCAAAGCCAGTGGTTATCGGTGACCGCATCGGCGAGCTCCCAACGACGCGCGGCTATGACCATAACTTCGTCGCCGACGACCAATCGAAGAAGCTCAAGCACATCGCCCATGTGCTGGCCTCGAAGAATGGGCGCGTGATGGATGTGTGGACGACCGAGCCGGGCGTGCAACTCTACACCGGAAATTTCCTCAACGGCTCGCTCACCGGCAAACGCGGCGTTGTCTATGGGCAGCATGCTGCGCTCTGCCTGGAAACGCAGCATTATCCAGACTCGGTGCACCACGCAAATTTTCCATCCACCCTACTGCACCCTGGCGAGAAATACACCAGCGAAACGGTCTACCGGTTTTCAATTCAGTAGGCGACAAAACGCATAAAAATCAGCGAGACTCTGGCACACAATACCGCGCATGGCTTACTATGCTGATGCGGTAGAAGTCGCTCAGGAGGCCTCATATACATATGGGGAATAGTCCGTCTACATCATCCACGATGAACAAACTATGGCCGGACCCGAAGACCGTTCTCGACGGGTTGGTCCATGACGGCATGCTGCTTGCAGTCGGCGGCTTCGGCTTGTGCGGAATTCCTGAGGCGCTCATCTTCGCGCTGCGTGATAGCGGCGTGAAGAACCTGACTGTTGTCAGCAACAACGCCGGCGTGGACGACTGGGGCCTTGGTTTACTGCTGGCCACGCGACAGATAAAGAAAATGATCTCAAGCTATGTAGGAGAGAACGCCGAGTTTGAACGGCAGTACCTCACCGGCGAACTCGAAGTCGAGTTCAGCCCGCAGGGAACGCTCTCCGAGCGGTTGCGCGCGGGCGGTGCCGGAATCCCCGGCTTCTACACACGCACAGGCGTTGGCACAATCGTCGCCGAAGGCAAAGAGCACAAAGAGTTCGACGGCAAAGAATATATTTTGGAACGCGGCATTCGAGCTGACCTTGCGCTCGTGAAAGCGTGGAAGGCCGACCTCTGCGGCAATCTTGTTTACCGCAACACGGCGCGCAACTTGAATCCCGTTGCTGCGGCAAGCGGACGAGTAACGGTTGCCGAGGCGGAGATCATCGTTGAACCGGGCGAACTGGACCCGAATGAGATCGACACGCCGAGCATTTACGTGCAGCGGCTCGTGCACAACCCGAACCCGGAAAAACGCATCGAACGGCGCACCACAAGAAAGGACGCGTAGATGGCCTGGACACGTGACCAAATGGCGGCGCGCGCGGCCAAGGAACTGCGCGATGGCTACTACGTCAACCTCGGCATCGGAATTCCGACGATGGTGGCAAATTTTATCCCTGCGGGGATGGCGGTCACTCTGCATTCTGAGAACGGATTGCTCGGCACCGGGCCTTTCCCGCTTGAAAGCGAAGTCGACCCCGACGTCATCAACGCCGGCAAAGAGACGGTGACCATGCTGCCCGGCGCGTCGGTCTTCTCAAGCGCTGAGTCGTTCGCTATGATTCGCGGCGGCCATCTTGACCTTGCCATTCTCGGCGCGATGCAGGTCTCAGAGAAGGGCGACCTCGCCAACTGGATGATTCCCGGCAAACGCGTCAAAGGCATGGGCGGCGCGATGGATATTGTTTCAGGAGTGAAGCGCGTCGTCGTGGTGATGGAACACACGGCTAACGAAGGCAGCCCCAAGCTGCTGCGCGAGTGTACGTTGCCGCTGACAGGCAAAGCCGTGGTCAATCGCGTTATCACCGACCTGTGCGTGATGGATGTTGAGCTAAGCGGATTGAAGGTTATTGAGCTTGCAGATGGAGTGACACCCGAAGATGTACGAAGTGCGACCGGCGTTGAGGTCCAGTTCTAACTCAAGTTCATTGCCAATGCGGCTTGCGCTTCTCAAGGAATGAGCTGACGCCTTCATGGAAGTCGGGGTGCTCACGCGATGACGCATTTGCCTGCATGCCAATGTCGATTGCATGGTCGAGCCACGCGCGGTTCTGGTCTGCCATTATTTTTTTCGTCGCGCGCAATGACGCCGGGCTGTTCACGCGGAGCTGTGTAAGCAACGCTTCGACCCGTGCTTTTAGCTGGTCGACTTCAACGATCTCATTGACCAATCCAAGCGCATGCGCTTCTACCGCGCCGAAAAGCCTGCCCGTCAACAACAGGTCGCGACTGCGCTTGTCGCCAATTTGAAGAGCAAGAAATGCCGAGACCAGCGCAGGCACAAATCCGATGCGCACTTCAGTGAAGCCGAACTTCGCATCTGGTGTCGCCAGGGTGAAATCGCAGTTCATCGCCAGTCCCGTTCCGCCGGCGATCGCCGGACCACGAACAGCGGCGATGGTTGGAATGGGCAGCTCATAGAGCGTGCGGAAAAGTTTTGCGATGCGCTCGGCATCGGCACGGTGTTCAGCTGCTCTTTTGTCATGCATCGATTGCAGAGCGCTCAGGTCAAGCCCGGCGCAAAATGCTTCACCCGCGCCATGAAGCACCAGCGCCTTTGCATTGCTCCCGGCTGCGAACTCAAAGGCATCTATGAGTTCCAGCTGCATCTCGGGGGTCATCGCATTGCGGCGCTCGGGACGGTTGAGCGTCAGCCAATAAACATCATCTATAAGTTCAAAGAGAATGGTCGACCCGGACACTGCTTCCTCCACTTGCGCTTCCTTATTACGACGAATAATCCGCCGCAATTTTACGGCTCAGCTCCATCAGTTTAGTTGTGACAGTTAGCTTGACGAGCTGCGCACCGCTTTTCTCCAGCGTCGCCAACACAGCCTCAGTCGCAATGTTGCCCACCAGTTCATCCTGCGCAAAGGGGCAGCCGCCGAGTCCGCCGATTGCCGAATCAAAACGCCGGCAACCTGCTTCATACGCCGCTTCAATCCGTTTGGCCGCGAGCTTCATCGTCGCATGCAGATGCACACCAACCTCGGTCTCCGCTTTGCATGCCTTGCGCGCAGCTGTGAAGGTTGTACGTATCTGCTGCGGTGTTGCAATTCCAACTGTATCCGCAAGCGATATCTGCCGGATGCCGATGGACTCAAGCTCCTTGCATGCTACGCCAACCTTCGCCGCGCTCCACTGTTCGTCGTATGGATTTCCGAATGCCATCGAGACGTAAGCAATCACCTGCAAACCTGAAGGTTTCGCAAGCGCTATCAATTTTTCAAGCACAGCAAGCGCGCTCTTTCGCGTCTGCCGTTGATTGCGTTGCAGGAACTCTTCAGAGGCCGAGTAAGGGAAGCCGATGGTCTTCACGCGGCAACTTTCAATCGCCCGCTCTGCACCGCGTTCGTTGACGACAATGCCGATGATCTCAACATCCTTCGGCGGTCGCAGCAGTTTAAGCACCGTCTCCGAGTCTGCCATCTGCGGCACCGCGGCCGGCGAAACAAAGCTGACCGCATCGATGTGCTTGAATCCCGCATCGATAAGCTCGTGCAGATACGCGGCCTTCACCTCGCTCGGGATCAGCTTATGCAGCCCCTGCCAGGCGTCGCGCGGACATTCGATCATCTTGATGTGTTCTTGCATCGCGTTCCCTCAACCACGCGAAGGATACACCTTGAGGATTTCGCGGGCAATCACCATTCGTTGAATTTCGCTGGTGCCCTCGCCGATGGTGCATAATTTCACGTCGCGGTAAAATTTTTCCGCCGGGTAATCCTTGATGAATCCGTAGCCGCCGTGTAGTTGCACGCCTTCGTCGCATATCTTGCATGCGACCTCGCTGGCGAAGAGCTTGGCCATTGCGGACTCACGCGTGATTTTGAGGCCCGAGTCCTTGAGCACAGCGGCTCGCTGTGTTAATAGACGCGCGGCATCAAGTTCTGTTGCCATGTCGGCGAGCTTCCATTGGATACCCTGAAACTCGGCGATGGTCTTACCAAACTGGCGGCGCTCTTTTACATATTTGAGCGCAGCATCCAACGCACCTCGTCCAATGCCGAGAGCCAGCGCTGCAATCGAGATGCGTCCGCCGTCGAGTACACGCATGGCGTCGACAAAGCCCTCGCCCTCAACACCGAGAAGATTCTCCGCCGGAATCTCGCAATCCTCAAAAATTAATTCACTAGTATTGCTGGCCCTCAGACCGAGCTTGTTCTCTTTCTTGCCCGCGCGGAAACCCTTCGTGCCTTTATCCACGATGAACGCCGAGAGCCCATGCGTCCCTTTTGTTTTGTCCGTCACCGCGATGACCACAGTGGCGTCTGCATAGTGCCCGTTGGTGATAAAAGTTTTTGTCCCGTTGAGAATGTAACGGTCGCCTTTGAGGACCGCTGTCGTCTTCGCGCCGCTGGCGTCAGAACCGGAACCGGGCTCGGTCAATCCCCATGCGGCCAGCCACTCTCCGCTCGCCAGCTTGGGAATGTACTTGCGCCGCTGCGCTTCAGTACCGGCGATGAAAATATGATTGCTGCCCAGTGAATTGTGCGCGGCAACAGTAATTCCAATCGACCCGTCGACCGCCGAAAGCTCCTCGATGGCCAGCACATAATCCACGTAGCCCATCTCCGCGCCGCCGTACTCATGCGGAAAAATAACGCCAAGCAGCCCCATCGCGCCAAGCTTCTTGATCGTCGCCAGCGGAAACTCGCTCGCCTCATCCCACTCCATGACGTGCGGCGCTATCTCGCGCGTGGCAAAGTCGCGTATCTCTTTGCGCAACTGTTCCTGCTCTTCAGTCAAGCGAAACGGGTACAACGCATTCTCACGCTCAGCCTTCATCCTTAGCCTCCATGAACTAGCACTGCCTATCTGTTTTCAATAAAGCCGGGGATTATGTTTGCAAAACTCCAGGGTTATAACGGGGAACATCTGGATTCAGCGCGCAAGCCTCAAGCGATTGGATAAGAATCTCGCGCGTCTTCGCGGGATCTATGATGGCGTCAACCCACAGCCGCGCCGCGCCGTAACGCGGGTCGGCCTGCGCGTCGTAGCTCGAACGGATCTCGTCGTGGAGCGACTTCTTCTCTTCTTCGGTCAGCACCTTGCCGCCGCGCTCCATCTGCTTGGCCCGGACCTCTGCAAGCGTGTTCGCCGCCGATGCGCCGCTCATCACCGCGTAACGTGCGCTAGGCCACGCATAAATAAACCGCGGGTCGTATGCCTTGCCGCACATCGCATAATGCCCCGCGCCAAAACTTCCGCCGATGATGACTGTTATCTTCGGCACCACACTGGTGCTCACCGCGCTCACCATCTTTGCGCCGGCGCGAATAATCCCCGACCACTCGGCATCCTTGCCGACCATGAAGCCGTTCACGTCGTGCAGAAAAATGAGCGGAATGAGATTCTGGTTGCAGTCCATGATGAAGCGCGCGGCCTTCTGTGCGCCTTCGGTATAAATGACGCCGCCGACCTCGATTTTTTTCGCGCCAGCCATCGGCCCCAGCGCAACGGTCTGCATCTGGTTGATCTTCTGATTCGCAACAATGCCAACCGCAAAACCGCCGATGCGCGCGTAACCGCAGATGACGGTACGTCCAAACTCTTCTTTGTACTCGTCAAACTCGCTGCGGTCTGCGATGCGCGCTATAAGCTCATAAGCCTCGTACAGATTTGTCGCGCCCGGCGTTGGGTCAAGCAACGAGTAAAGCTCTTCCGCCGCGTAATGCGGCTTGTCGCGCTTCGCATCAAACTCTGCACGATTAAACACCGTTGCAGTCGGCCGCTGACCCATCTTGTCGACCAGCGAGCGAAGCCGTTCGATCGCCGCCTCGTCGTTCGGCTCCTTGAAGTCAACAGTGCCCGAGATCGCCGCATGCATCTCCGCACCGCCCAGTTCTTCCGCGTCGGTCTTCTGTCCGATTGCCGCCTGCACAAGCGATGGCCCCGCCAAAAACAAACCTGAGCCCTCGGTCATCAGAACCGTATCTGTCATCACCGGCAGATACGCTCCGCCCGCAACGCACATTCCAAGGATCGCCGTTATCTGCGGAATCCCCATCGAGCTCATCACCGCGTTGTTGCGGAAAATGCGCCCGAAGTCGTCCATGTCAGGGAAGACATCTTCCTGCAACGGCAAAAAAACACCGGAGGAATCGACAAGGTAAAGCGTCGGGATGCGGTTCTCCATCGCGATGATCTGCGCGCGCAAAACCTTCTTCGCCGTCATGGGGAAAAACGCTCCAGCCTTCACCGTCGCATCGTTGGCGATGACCATGCAGATGCGACCGCACACCCGGCCCAACCCCGTCACCACTCCCGCGCCCGGCGCGCCGCCGTACTCCTCATACATTCCATGCGCTGCCCAAAGACCAAGCTCAGTGAGGTGCGTACCCTCATCAAGCAGCAGCTTCAGCCGCTCGCGCGCGGTCAACCGTCCTTTGCCATGCTGCGCTGCAACGGCCTTGGCGCCTCCGCCCTGCCGGATGCGCTCCTCTTCGGCATGGATGCTCTTCATCAGTGCATCCATGGCCTTCATGTTGGCCTGTGCCTTGGGCGAATCCTGCGCAAGCTTCGAGGTCAGGCTCTTATGAACCGCTTGTTTTTGTGACATATCTTCCAATGACCACCGCAAAAATTTGCTTTCGAGGAAGCTGTTTTTCGCGACAACCGCCGCAAGCCCCCTGAACCGCATGAAATCCTACTCCATCTGAGCAAGGGCTGCAAAGAGTCGTAGGGTGGATTCAACCGCATAGGTCATCACGTCGGCCAGCCGGTCCGTCAGCCATGTTTAATTCATTGAAAGCAAACAAAATAACTGCAAAATACTTATGGATTTTTATTCCGGAATAAATCACTCCGGGTGTAGAATTCTCGCGTACTGCGTCTCACTATTGAGAAGGGCGGTTAGCAATTCCCCTAACCCAGCGAGATAACCGCCAGCCAGTACTTCATTCCATTTGACCAGCCAGCAACAAGGCATCCGGAGTCTACCCATAATGAAAAGTCATCACACGGCAAACGGCCGGAAATCCCGCTTTCAGAACCTTCAACTGGCTTTCGCGTTCTTTGCCGTCTTGCTGACCACAGCCTGCGGCCTCCATGCGCAAACTCCGGCCATCAGCAGTTTCTCGCCGACTACGGTCACAGCCGGCTCGCCGTCCTTCACGCTGACCATCAACGGAACGAATTTTTTTGACATCTCGCGAGTGTTGATAGCGGGCGCGGTGCTCACACCCACGTCTCAGACCGCAACTCAATTGCAGGTCACGGTTCCGGCTGCGGATGTGGCCAGCGTCGGTGTTGTTCAAATCCAGGTTGTCAATCATTTCGGTATAGACTTGTTTTCCAACGTCGTTGCTCTCAAGGTCATCAACACGCCATCTCCCAAGATCATCAGCGCGGTCCCGGGAATCTCAACCCAGGGCGCGGAAGAAATTCAGATGACCATCGTGGGCTCGGACTTCAGGCCCGGCGCAACAGTGGTCATCTCGCCTATGCTGCCGTCTCTCAACAGTTCCACCGGCAATACTCAGGCAAGCGACATAGTTATTCTCAACGTCACCGTTGTGAGTTCGAGCGTCATCACCGCGCAGATCAACGTCGGCACAACCGCCGCACTCGGCCTGCGCGCAATTGATGTCCTCAACTCCGACGGCACCAACTCCGCAAGCACTGACTCCTCGCAGCCCTTCCACGTTTACCCTGCAAACACCATCGCAGCGCCGCTGACAATTCTGAACGTCGGCCTCATCACGCCGCGCAACGGAACAGTCGCAACACAGGGCGAGTTGATGAACGGTGAAGCGGTGCTCGCGGGAATCGGAACCGGCACGGCGCTCGGTCAATGGCTCTGGGATGGCGCTGTCTATGAGGAGTTCAGCGTTCATTTGAACGGCAGCGCGAGCACAACTGTCTCAACCCAACAGCCGCTGCCGACAACATTGATCGGAACGCACACATTGCAGTTGCGCCTCACGCAGCCGAATAAGATCACAACTTTCCCCATCACGCTCGTCGTCAATCCGCCCGGTGCGGCCCGCGCACAACTGATGTTGCCGGAAAACTCAAGCCGCTTTGCCGCGGCAACCGCTCCTATATTCACCTGGTCGCCTGTACCGGGTGCCGTACGCTACCAGGTCGGCTTTGCCAACGAGCCGTTCTTCTCCGCAGTCACTGAATGGTTTGACGTGGACGACAACCGCTGGGCTATGCCGCAGGACGAGTGGCAAAAACTCCCGGCCGGCTCCTTCTACTGGACCGTGCGCGCCATCGATTCGCATGGCATCACACGCAATCCCATGCCGCTGCGGCCAATCGTGCGCGGCGAAGAGAACGTGATGAAGACGCTCTCCTTGAAGCCCGCGCGCAACTCCGCTGGCCATCTTCAACTCGAGTGGACGCGCTCCGAAGAGCAGGGTTACTACTTTGTCACCATCAGCAACGACTTTGAAGGCAACGATGTCGTGCGCCAATACCTCACCAGCGACCCGCAGCTCGACCTGCGCGCGGTGGAAGGCAAGCTCGAATCCGGCAAGACCTACTACTACGAGGTCGACCGCATCTCAAACACTGGCGAACGGTTGAGCACAGGCCAGATGCAGAGCTTTGTTGCCGAAGGCGGCGCAGCCGGCCAATCACTCAACCGCGGCCCGCAACACATACTGCTCGCCTCGGCCAATACGCCGTTCTCAACAATGCTCGGCCCCAGCCTCGGCTCAATGGGCGATATCGCAAGCGTTATCGAAACGCAAACGCCCGCGCCCAACAGCACCACCAATGTACTTCAGCCCGCAATCAGCGTCACCTTCAAGCAGGCTGTCAATCCCGCCGAGGTCAGCCTCATGGTCGACGAAGTGGATGTGACCACGCTTGCGCAGGTCAGCGGCAGCAAGGTCAGCTTCACACCCCCCATGGCGATGATCGGCGGCGAGCACGCTATTAATTTAAGTGTAGGCGGCGATGCAACATCCTGGCGCTTCACCGTGCTCGCACCGGCGCCAGTTATTTCGACTCCCTCGACTCCAGCATTGCAACCCGGCACTGATGCCGAAGCTCCAGCGCCCAATGCGCCGCATGGAATGCCCATGAGCAATGCTATGGCTAAAAAGGCAGCGCCTCCGGCTGCCAAGCCAGCCCGCCCCATTCTCGAAGGGAAACTCGGCGCAAGCACTCAGTGGGTATCGGGCTCCAACCCGCCGGACACAAACGTCATCTCTGCCTCTGAAAAAATGCACTACGCAAGCGGCCCGTGGCGCATCGAAGCCAACGGCAGCGGACTGTTGAACTCCGTCCTCAATCCGCCCGACCAGCGCACGAGCCACGGCCAGTTCAATGACTATGTCTTCCAACTCAACTACAAAAATTTGCCCTGGGTGGTGAACTTCCGCTTCGGCATTATCTCCCCCACCATGTACACAGATGCGCATTACATCTCCGCGGCCACACCAAGGCAGGCCGTCGAAATGACTATTAAATCTCAACTCGGCACAATCGGCGGATTCACAAACACCAACGACACCGCGCTCGGCGGCGGCTCTGGCATCAATTTCCATCAAAAGATTGAAGGCGCAAGCTACGACGCGCCACTGCCCAAATGGGCCGCCTTCCGCATGATGTGGTTGAACGCCGTCGACACCGGCGATCCGACAACCGTCGGCTACGACTCAATGGGCAATCCCATCATTCTGCCCAACCCCATCGCTCCTCAAAGCACAGGCGACGTGCTCGGCGCATTGCTCAAGTTCAAGTTCAACAAGAAGTGGCAGTGGACCAGCGAGTACGCCATCAGTCACTTCAATTCGGATACAACCAACCCCACATCAACCCGCGCATTTGGCCGCGCATGGCGCACAGGTGTCACCGGCCAGGTCAACAAGCTCAAGACCAGCATCAGCTATCGCGAAGAGAGCTCCAACTTCGGCAACCCGGCTAACCCAAGCATGACCGAATCCAGCCAGCCAAATCTGCGCGGCGCAAATGCATCCGTCACCGACACAACCAAGGCCGGCAACTTCGGATTCACATACACCTTCCTCGACAACAACGTGAAACCAACAACGCTCGACGAAATAAAGATGAACACATTCGACGAGAGCTACAGCAAGCCCTTCGGCAAAAAGGCCAGCATCTCGTTTGAGTCGCGTCAGACCATCACGACGACAGGTACAGTGCCGCCGGCGTTGGTCAATCAGCCACCGTCAGTCTCCGGCGCAGCGGACTCGCGCGACATCTTCAGCAGCGTCAACTTCATGCGCAAGGTCGGCTACACCACGCTCACCGCAGCGGCTACGCGCGACTGGTTCCGCGACAACCTGACCCCCGAGAATGACACCATCACATCCTCCATCGCTGCCGGTGCAAACATCGCACCGAAGAAAAGCATCTTCAAGCTCACCGCGAACTTCAACGCCAACTGGGTCTCGGCCGACGGAGCAACCACCGGCTTGAGCAGCACCTACACCACGTACATTCAGCCCTCGTGGAACTGGAAGCACCCAGCCCTGCAACTGGCACCGTTGATGACGGTTTCAAAAGCGCGCACCGTTCTCACCGGCGGCGCTGCGACGAACGATTCATTCACCGGCCAGTACGGCGGCCGGCTCAGTTGGACCATGCCCGGCTGGGGCAAGTTCAGCACGCTGTCAGCGCAAGGCAGCTACAACCAGAACCACGACAATGTAGCCCACGCCGAGCAAGACGTAACACAACTCATGGTGCTCTGGACATTGACCTTTAAACACAAAACAACCTTTTGATTCTTTGGAAGGTGTGAGATGACGCTTCGCCCATATTTAGTTATTTTGATTTGCGCGGCTTTGCTCTGCGGAACTTTGTATTCGCAGGCCAAGCCGCGAGTTCCGATTCAAGTGCCCATCAAATCGCAACCACAGCAACCGCCACAGCCTTCGTTTCCGGTAGTCAACAGCGTCTCACCCACCGAAGCAACCGTCGGCAACAACGTAACCATCACCTTCAGCGGAGCCAACTTTGTCGCCCGCGCCATGAGCCTCACCTTCTCGCCCTCCATCGGCATCACTATCAACAAACTCAATTTTGTTTCATCGCAAGAGATCACGGCCGAACTCACCATTGCAGCCAACGCACCGCTTGGCTCAAGACAGATCAACCTCGTCGACGGCGATCGCAATCTGCGCGTTTCTGACCAACTCACGCTCACACAGCCGAAACAAACCCAAAACTGCGGACCAACCACAGGTGTTCCCTGCGGAACAAACCCGCTTACAAATAAGCCCGCACTTCGCAGTTTCACTCCATACCAAGGCACGCAGGGCAGTACGGTCACACTCACCGTCACTGGCGTCAACTTCACCAATCCATCGGCGCTCCAACTAACTCCCTCAGCCGGCTTAACAATTTTGTCAACGCGCGTGCTCAACGCCAACGAAATTGAAGCACAAGTGCAGATCGCGCCCAACGCATCGCTCGGCGCGCGCGGAGTCACCATCATCACCGGCAAACAGCAACGACTGAACGCGGCCAACACATTCACGGTCGTCTCCGGCACAGCGCCGCAAAAGCCGATGCAGATTCTGCGCGTGGTGCCCAATCAGGTCGCAGCCGGCAGCCAGAACGTCGAACTGACTTTGGTAGGAACAAATTTTGTTCCCGGCACGCAGGTCGCATTCACCATCGGCGCAGGTGTTCCGGCAGCCGTCTTCGCCAATGGCCCTGCTCGCTACA
>CAIMNN010000596.1 GCA_903842845.1 uncultured Acidobacteriaceae bacterium
CGCGCAAAACTCTTCTGGCAGGGCGTCGTCGCATTCGCTGTTGCAGCATCGCTCGTCGTCATGCAGCAGTTCCGCATGTTCTCCACCCAAATGACCGTCCCCTTCTTCAAGCAGCTCCAGCCCGACCTCCTCTGGCACTACGCCCTCACCTTCCCGCACTTCGCATTCCTTGCCTTCATCCCATTCATCGTCTTCGTTATCTTCGTCCTCGTCGGCTCAACCAACGCCGTCAACCTCACCGACGGCCTTGACGGTCTCGCCATCGGCTGCACCATCATCGCCGCCGGCGCACTCACCGTCCTCACCTACCTCAGCGGACACATCGTCTTCTCCAACTACCTCGAACTCCAGCGCATGCCCATGGTCGGCGAACTCACCGTCTTCTGCGGCTCGCTCGTCGGAGCTTCCATCGGCTTCCTCTGGTACAACGCCCACCCCGCTGAAATCTTTATGGGCGATGTCGGCTCGCTCTCCATCGGCGGTGCCATCGCAACAGTCGCCGTCATCATCCGCCAGGAGCTTCTGCTCCCCTTCATCGGCGGCATCTTCATCATCGAGGCCATCTCCGTCATGCTTCAGGTCGGCAGCTACAAGCTCCGCAAAAAGCGCATCTTCAAAATGGCCCCCATTCACCACCACTTTGAACAGCTCGGCTGGGCTGAGTCCAAGGTCATCGCGCGCTTCTGGATCGGCGCGCTGGTCTTTGCACTCTTTGCACTCACCACGCTGAAACTTCGTTAATTCCAGCCCGGGGCCTCGCGCTCCGGTGCAAAATGGGTGTAGGTAATTTTTATGGACCTCAAGGGCAAAAAAGTTCTCGTCGTCGGCCTCGGCAAATCAGGACTCGCCGCTGCCATCTTTCTCCGCCGTCGCGGAGCGCAGGTCACTGTCTCTGACACCAAGAGCGCCGAAGCACTTGCCCGCGATATTCCAGCCCTGCTCGAAGAGGGAATCAACGTCGAATCTGGCGGCCACGGCCTTCTCACCTTCCGCCGTCAAGACCTCATCGTCGTCAGCCCCGGCGTCCCCCTCGACACACCCGAACTCGTCCAGGTAAAAAACCTCGGCCTCCCCGTCATCGGCGAACTCGAACTCGCCGCACGCTATCTCCAGGGTCAGGTCATCGCCATCACCGGCTCCAACGGAAAAACCACCACCACCACTCTCGTTGGTGAAATTCTCTCCGCCGCCAAACTCCCCACACTCGTCGGCGGCAACATCGGCGTCCCCGTCGTCTCGCTCATTGATCCCAGCACCCCGCAATCCTGGTCCGTCCTCGAAGTCTCCAGCTTCCAGCTTGAAAGCACCATCGAGTTCCATCCCCGCATCGCGCTCATCCTCAACATCACTCCCGACCACCTCGACCGCCACGGCGACCTCGAAAATTACGTCCGCGCCAAGGAGCGCATCTTCGCCGCCCAAACCGCCGAAGACCTCCTCGTCCTCAATGCTGACAACGCCCTCGCCGCCGCAGCAGCTCAGCGCGCAAAGTCGCAGGTCTATCTCTTCTCCAACGCGCACCCCGTCGACCGCGGCGCATGGGTTGAGAACGGCCATATCCTCTTCCGCACCAAAAAAGGCGCAACCCCCGACTCCGTCCTACCGCTCAACGAGATTCCGCTCAAAGGCGCGCACAACATTGAGAACGTTCTCGCCGCCGTCTGCGCCGCTCGTCTCGCCGGTGTCGACCCCGCAACCATCCGCGCTGCCGTCAAAAATTTCCACGCCGTCGAGCACCGCCTTGAGTTCGTCGCCCAGGTCTGCGGCGTCGACTACTACAACGACTCCAAGGCCACCAACGTCGACGCCACCGAAAAAGCCATCTCCGCATTCCCGCGCGGCATTCACCTCATCCTCGGCGGCAAAGACAAAAACTCCGACTACTCCGAGCTAAACCAGCTCCTCAAAGAGCGCGTCCGCGCCGTCTACACCATCGGCTCAGCCGCCGAAAAGATCGAATCCCAAATTCGCGGCGTCGTCTCCATCCACTCCGCCGTCACTCTCGAGAAAGCAGTCCACGCCGCAGCCAACGCCGCACGCCCCGGCGAAGTCGTCCTCCTCGCTCCCGCCTGCTCCTCCTTTGACCAGTTCGAAAACTACGAGCAGCGCGGACACATCTTCAAGCAGCTCGTCAACGACCTCAAGGATAACTTCATATGCCCCGCCACATAGGCGTCGACAAGTGGATCTTCTTCTCCACACTCCTCCTCGTCGCCGTGGGGCTCACCATGGTCTTCTCCTCCTCCGCCATCACCTCGCAGGAGATCTACAAAACCCCTTACACCTTCGTCGGCAAGCAGGCCTTCTGGGCCGTCATCGGCCTCATCACCATGCTTGTTCTCATGCGCATCGACTACCGCCGCTACAACAACAAGCGCTTCGTCTACGCCGCCGTTGGCTTCACAACTCTGCTCCTCATCGCAGTTTATTTCTTTCCCAACTCGCACAACACACATCGCTGGATCCGCTTCGGCAGCTTCTTCACCTTCCAACCCTCTGAGCTCTCCAAGCTCGTCACCATCCTCTTCCTCTCCTGGTTCCTCTCCAAACGCCTCGACCGGATGAAAGATTGGAAGCACACCCTCCTCATCGCCGCTGCCGTTCCATTTGTCTTTGCAGTTCTCATCCTCCGCGAGCCCGACCTCGGCACCGCTCTCGTCATCGCCGGCGTTACTCTCATGCTCCTCCTCCTCGCCGGCATGGAATGGCGTTACATCGCGGGTGCTGTCGCCGCAGCACTTCCACTCCTCGCCTATGAACTCCTCGTCCCCTGGCGTCGCGCACGCGTCATGACCTTCCTCGACCCCAAC
>CAIMNN010000597.1 GCA_903842845.1 uncultured Acidobacteriaceae bacterium
CAGCCGCGGCATCATCTGGTATGGCGGGGTCTTTTACTTCTCCATCATCCTGGCGTTCGTTCTTTTTGTGCAGACAATACTACAGATGATCTTCATTGGTTATGACCTGGCATCGGCCTTCATCGGTTTGCATCATTATATTTTCTACTTGCCCATGATCTTTTTTATTCCCGCGTGCATGACGCACAAGAACATCGGGAAGTTTCTCCGCTTGAACCTGCTCAGCATCATTCCCATGAGCTTGATCGCATTTCTTCAGGTGAACTCGCCGCGCAACGCGTGGATCAATCAGACCGCTGCGGGTGACAGTGTGGGGCGCGCCTTCGGCGTCAGCACGGACCTGGCGAGAAGCACCGGCACTTTCAATTTCACTTTGCCCTTCTCTGTGTGGTGCGGCATCATGGCGGCGCTGGTGATTGGCGAGTGGCTTACACCGCGGAATCTGCGCAGCTTCCGCTCCACCTTCTTTTTAGCCCTCAACACCATCGCAATACTCATCACCACCGCCACCAGCGGCTCACGCACCGCCGTTTTCCTGGTGGCGCTCGCTTTTGTCGGCGGCTTTATCGCCGTGCTGTTGCGCAGGAACTTCTCGATGTTCCTCGGCTACAGCGGCTTGTTGTTGCTGGTCCCATTGTTTCTTTCTCTCTCCTATCTCTTTGCCCCGGCCAACCTCGATGCGCTCATCGGCCGCTTCACGGAAGAAAAAGACCAGCAGGAGATGACCGGCCGTATTCAGACGATGACCATAGGATTCATCACCGACACAAAGTTTGACCTGATGGGCGAGGGGATAGCCGACTACATTCCCGCAGCGGAAAATGCATCCAGATACTTCAACCCCGACCCCTTCCGCGGCATGGGTTACCTGTACGTTTATGAGTGGGATAACCTTCGCGCGGTGCAGGGCCTCGGCACCATTGTCGGCTCCTTTGTCGTCATCTCGCGTTATGTGACCAGCATTATCGTACTCTTCGCCGCATACAAAGCCACCATGCTGCCGGGAGCGCAACGTTTTGATCATGCCATCCCCCTTGCCTTTACCATTGTTCCCACGCTGGCTATCGGCGACATGGTCCACTCGGCGCCAATCCAGGCGCCACAGATCTTCTACTGCGCCGCCATCATTTGCAGCGCGCTTTTATACCGGCGTGAAACCTATGTTTCCTCGCCCATGCCACTGATGGAGAGCACTGCACGTGTCTAATCAGCCTTTTGAATTTATCCCCGGCACCACCGAAGGCAGAACCATCGTCCTGGCGGACATCCTTCGCGTCTTCAAGCGCTATCTGTGGATCGCCGCCGTTCTTGGTCCCGGACTTGCTTTGGCCACATTTCTTTATACAAAGCACCAGGCCAAGCTCTACGATGCGGTTGCCATCATCCAGATCGAGCAGCACGAGACGCTCTCGCTGCCTGGCGCGGTCGGCGGGTCTGATGAATTTGAACTGTCCACCAACACGGACATGCTTGTCATTCAGTCTCGCGATGTTGCCCTCAAGGTCATCCAGAGAATGCATCTCGAGCAGGACAAGAGATTTAATCCCAGCTATCCCGCGAACACGAATCTGAACGACCCCGTTACGCGCAATTACCTGATAGGTCTGTTCCGCGGTGGTCTCACCGTGCAGCGCATTCCCCGCACTGAGCTTATCAATGTCATCTTCCGCAGTCCATCACCGGTGCTGTCCATGGCGGTGGCCAACACCACTGTGGATACATTCCTCGAGCTGAACTTCCGCAATCACTACCAGGGAACCAAAGAGATCACCGGCTGGCTTACGGGCGAACTGAACGATTTGAAAAGCAAGATCCAGACCGAACAAACCGACCTGCTCGGCCTGGAAATGAAGCTGGGCATTTTTCAGTCCGGCGGTGGCGGTGGTGGTGGCAACGGCGGCAACACTGGTGGCGGCGCCGGGCAGGGCGGAATGCCGGCCAGCACGTACCAGAACGAGATGGTTACGCTTGAGTCGCAGCTGCTGGACGCCGAAAAGACGCGTCTTGCCGCAGAGGCCCAATATCACATTCTCACTACGCAGAAATCTGACGCCATGCTGCCGGAGTCGGTACCAGGTGCGCAGTTGTTCAACAACCTGGAGAGTCAGCTTACAAATCTCATCTCGCAGGAAGCGCAGCTCTCCACGCGTTATGGCCCGGCCTATCCGCAGCTCATCGCCCTTAGGAAACAGGAAGAGGCGATGCGCAAGCAGATCGACGTCGAGCGCACCAAGGCTATCTCTGCGGCCTTGCAGCAGTCTCAGATAGCCGATGAAACACTCTCCCGCCTCAAGGACAGCATCGCAGTGGCCAGGGACAATGCCAAGGCCATGAACTCGGATGTGGTGCGCTATGAAGTTTTGCGCGTCCAGTACAGCACTGACCAGGGGCTTTATAACGGGCTGCTGCAACTGCTGAGCGCAGGCGGCATTAACGAAGGTCTGAAGGCACAGAATGTCAACCGCATGTCTGCCGCCGACATTCCCACCGCGCCGTCATGGCCCAAGGTGATGCTGGATACAATGGGCGGCTTCATCATCGGGCTCTCGTTGGCGCTGGTCATCATCACCATCATTGTTATGGTCAGCGACACCGTGGAGACGGTTGAGCAGATAGAAGAGACGCTGCGCCTGCCTGTTCTTACTTCGGTGCCGCTATACAAAATGGATCCTGCGGACCCTTCGGCAACACAGGCTACGCTCGCTACCTTGCTCATGCCGCGTTCGGCAGCGGCCGAGTCGTACAGAATTCTCCGCACCGCCATTAACCTGATGCCCATCCGCGGACACGGGCGCGTCATCGGCGTGACCAGTTGCGGACCCGGCGAAGGCAAATCAACCACAGTGATGAACCTTGCCGTCGCTTGCTCGCAACAGAACAAGCGTGTTCTGCTCATCGACGGCGACTTGCGCAAGCCTGCACTCGCCCAGCGCCTCAAGCTGCCCTCTGCCACTTCGCCGGGACTCAGCCGTTATTTAAGCGACACGCAGATAAAGCCTGAGGATTGCATCCAGCAGCTCTCTTTCCTGCCGGGACTTTTTGTTCTGCCGGTGCAGGATATTCCACCCTTTCCGTCGGAGCTGCTGGCACAGGGCCGCCTGAAAGAACTGCTCGACTGGGCGCGCCAGAACTTTGACATAGTCCTCATCGACACGCCGCCGGTGCTGCTCGTCGCCGATTCGGTCATCATCGCCGAATGGCTCGACATCATTCTCATTGTCGCGCGTGTCCGCATTGCGCAGCGCAGGGCATTGCGACGTGTGCGGCAGGAGTTCACGCGCTTCCCGGACAAGCACATCGGCATCGTCGTCAACGCCGTGCCGCAGTCGCAGTCCTACTACGGCGGTTACGCCGGCTACCACGGTTATTACGGCTCAAGCAATTATTGAGTTGTAAGAGAATTGATTAGCAAAGCGATGGGCAGGTCTACTGTCCATCGCTTGTTTATTTTGGCAGATTGCTTGAATTCCATCCGCCTCCGAGCGCACGGATAAGTGCAACGCTGGCCGCGAATCTGCGCGTCTGCACGTTGATAGCATTGCGCTGGTTGTCGAGCAGGGTGCTCTCAGCGGTCAGCACTTCCAGATAACTTGTCACTCCACCTTTGTAGCGCTGCTGAGCGATGTCATAAGAGTGTTGTGCCGCGTCCACGGCCTTCTCCTGCGCCTGCGACTCATCGCCGAGAATGCGCAGCGTGCTCATCTGGTTCTCAACATCATTGAAGCCCAGGAGTATCGCGCTCTTGTACGCCGTGACCTCATACTCGTAGTTGTGCCGTGCCTGGTCGGTGAGCGCGTGGCGCTTGCCCGCATCGATGATCAACTCGGCCGCCTGTGCGCCTAACGTCCACAGCACACTCGGCCCCTGGATCCAATTCCCGCCATGCGCGCTTTCAAATCCGCCTGTGCCGCTGAGTGAGATGCTCGGATAAAAGGCGCTGATGGCGATGCCGACCTGCTCGTTGGCGGCTGCGGCGCGGCGTTCGGCTGCGGCAATGTCTGGCCTGCGCTCGAGCAACTGCGAGGGAACTCCAACAGGAATCTGCGGCGGCGCGCCTGCGAGAGGTGTTGACGGAATGCTGAAATCGGTGAGCTTGTAATTGGCGATCGTTCCCACGGCGTGCTCATATTGCGCGCGGGCAATGCCAACGTCGATCAACTGCGTGCGTGCGGATTCAAGAGCAGTGCGCGCTTCGGCGACGTCCGCCTCATTGCCCACACCACCTGCAAGCCGCAGCTCGGTTAGTGAGAGCGCCTTCTCGCGGTCGGCGACGGTTGCTTCAAGCAGTTGCTTCTGCGCGTCGGCGCCGCGCAGCTCAAAGTAGGCAGTGGCCATCTGTGCATGCAGCAGCAGGTCGACGCTCGCCATGTCGGCGGCGCTGGCTTGCGCCGAGGCGCGCGCGGATTCGACAGTGCGGCGGATGCGTCCGAAGAAATCCGGTTCCCAACTAGCCTCGCCGACCAAACTGAGATCGTTATAGCTGGTTTGTGAACCTGGCTTGAAGTTTGGCTGGTGTTGTGAAACTTTGCTGTGCGTGAAGCTGGGGCCGGCGGAGAGCGTCGGCGCAAAGGCTGCGCGTGCAACTTGTATCTGGTCGCGCGCGGCGAGATACGTTTCCAGCGCGCCCTTCAAACTCTGGTTGTTGGTTTGGATGCGCTCTTCAAGTTGGTTGAGCTGCGGGTCGTTGTAGATCTCCCACCATTTGCCGCGCAACATGCCGTCGCTCGGCGTGGCCGGCTTCCAGCTTCCGCCCTCCGGATTTGGCGGCGGCGTAGGATTGGGGAGTTGCATCGCCGGTGCTGCTGCTTCCTTATAGGTCGCGGGCGCTGCGTACTCAGGGCGCTTGTAATCGGGGCCAACGGGCTTGCACCCGACGAGCACGACGAGCGCCGCTCCGGCCACCACCAGCGTTGCCGAGCAAAACTTCATTTGCCACCTGCCGCCGGGTTGACGACGCGCACTTCCTCGCCTTCGATAAGCGAATCCGGCGGGTCCTGAATCACGCGGTCATCGGCTTTGAGCCCGGTAACTATCTGTACGCTCTGTCCATCGTCCTCGCCGATAACAACCGGATTGAGATGCGCCTTGATTCCATTGAGCGTCGCCACTTGCGTTCCATCACGGCGGAAGATCAGCGCTGAGACGGGGACGATGAGCGTCGGGTTCTGGCGCGCAACTTTGAAATGCACCTGAGCCAGTGAGCCGGGCAGTATCTCTCCGCTCTTGTTGTCGATGTCGAGCTCGACGAGCAACGTGCGGCTTGCCGGGTCGATGGCGTCCGCGGTACGCGCGAGCTTAGCTGTAAAACTCCTGCCGGGGTGTTCGGCAAATGTCAGCTCATAACTTTGCCCCGCGTGGATGGCTGCGGTCTGGTCTTCCGGCACATTGGTATAAACGCGCAGAGTATTCACAGCCTGCAAATGGAAGAGCTCTTTGCCCGCGCCGGTTTCGATGAGTTGACCTGTATCAATGTTGCGCGCGGTGACCACGCCATCGAATGGCGCGTAGACTTTTTGAAACGACTTGAGCTCGTGCAGCCGTTGCACATTCGCTTCGGCCGAGTGAACTGCGGCTTCGGTCGCCGCAGCCTGGCTCACGTAAGTCTCGGTCTCTTGCTGCGAAACGGCATTCGACTTCACCAACCCGCTGTAGCGGTCGGCCTGAGCCTTCGCATTATTTGCATTGGCCTTTGCTATTACAAGTTCGGCCTCAGCCTGATGGAGTTGCTGGTCGACTTCAGGTGTTGATATCTCTGCCAGCAGCGCTCCCTTCTTCACTTTTGCGCCGATGTCAAAGTACCAGCGCGTCAGATAGCCCGATGTGCGCGCGTAGATGGGCGAATCAGTAAATGCGGTCACGTTGCCCGGTAAAGTAAAGCTGGTCACCGGCGCACCAGACTTGGGCTGAGCAACGTTCACCGTCGGCGATGCAAGTTCACGAGTGCGCTCGGCAAGAACAGTGTAAGAGTGCCTGCGGTTCATCACCCCAACCACAGCCAGCACCACGGTCACCACTACGAAGACAAGCATGAGCGCAATCACTGCGCGCGGCAGACCGGGCTTCACCTGTGGTTTCTGCTTCTCGTCTGTCATAGTTTCACTCCCATGCTACTCCGCATTGGCGTCAAAGCCGTCAAATTCATCCAGTGTCCCTCCAGCGATGGCCGCGTGCGCAATACCGCGCCGCTTTGACTCAAGCCATCCGTGGATCAAAGCAAAAAATACCGGTACAAAGAAAAGTGTTGCGATGGTCGCCAAGAACAATCCGCCGATGACCGCGCGACCCAGCGGCGCGTTTTGTTCGCCGCCGTCGCCGAGCCCCAGCGCCATCGGCACCATGCCGATGATCATCGCCAGCGCCGTCATCATAACCGGCCGCAAGCGGACAAAGCCTGCATTTAACGCCGCCTTGCGCGCATTGCCGACCAGCACCTCAAGCTGCTCGCGCGCATAGCTCACCACAAGAATTGAATTCGCCGTTGCCACGCCCATGCACATGATGGCGCCGGTCAAAGCCGGAACGCTCAAGCGCGTGTTGGTCAAAAACAGAAACCAAACAATGCCCGCCAACGCCGCCGGCAGCGCAGAGATGATGAGGAACGGGTCAAGCCACGACTGGAAGTTCACGACGATGAGCAGGTAAACAAGCAGAATGGAAAATATCAGGCCGGCAAGCAGTCCAAAATAAGACTTGTTCATCGTCTCACTTTGCCCGCGCAGCACCATCACGGAACCCAGTGGCAGCTCTTTGCGGTGTGCGTCCACCACCTTTTCCACGCCGCGTGTCACAGTACCCAGGTCGGTGCCGTCCACATTCGCGTAGAGGTCAATCACCGGCTGCACATCGTAGTGGCTCACTATGCCCATCTCCGTGCCGGGGCTCAGGCTCGCGAGGTTGCCGATGAACTGCACAGGCTGTTGCGCTCCCGGCGCGCCGCTCGTCTTCTGTTGCGTCGCGTTTGTCTTGTTCGCACTGGTAACAGGGATGGAGCGCAATTTATCAAGTGAGTTGACCTGGTATTGCTGCGCCTGCACCGCGACGTTGTAACTGACGCCAGTCTTGGGATCAAGGAAGAAGGTGGGCGTTGTCTGCGAACTGCCGCTCAGCGCCACAAGAACACTGCCCGCGACATCTCTCTGCGACAGGCCCAGTTGCTCCGCGCGCGTGCGGTCCACGTTCACGCGCATCATCGGCTCGTTGAAGGGTTGCTGGACGCGAATGTCCATCGCGCCGGTAACATTGCGCATGTCGTACATCATCCGTGCTGCAAGCGCATGGTTCTCCTCCACCCTTGGCCCGATTATCTGTACGTCAATGGGTGCGGAGAGGCCAAAGTTGAGTATTTGCGTGACGATGTCCACAGGCAGAACGTAGAACATCACCCCCGGATACTCTTCGGATAACACTTTGCGCAACCTGTTGACATACTCTTCCGTCGGCTTGTGGTCTTTGCTGAGCTGCACCTGAATATCCGCATCCGCTGTGCCAACGGGCGCTGATATCGAGTACGAAAGGTTCAATCTCGAATAGGGTAGCCCGACATTGTCGACGATGGTCACAATCTCATCTTGCGGAATCTCGCGCCGGATGGTTGCGTCAATGTGGTCGCACAGCGCGGCGGTCTCCTCGATGCGCGTGCCCGTATGTGCGCGCACGTGGATCTTGAAGCTGCCGGCATCGGCCGACGGGAAGAAGTCCTGCCCGAGCTGCGGCGCAAGTACGACGATGGAACCCACCATGAACGCAAAGAAGAGCAGCAGGAATGCGCGCGAATGGTTCATGCAGATGGTGAGCAGCGCGATGTAGGCGCTGCGCAGGCTCGCAAAACCATACTCAAAAGCATTTTGCAATCGGACAAACGGGTTGCGGCTTTGGAGTTTCTTTTCGGTTCCCTCTTCGGTGTGTTCCTTGAGCAGATACTTGGCCATCGTCGGAACCAGCGTGCGCGAGAGCAGATAGCTGGCCAACATCGCGAAGACCACAGCCTCGGCCATCGGCACAAACAGATAATGCGCCACGCCGGTCAGGAAAAACATCGGCACAAAGACGATGCAGATGGCGAGCGTTGAGACGAGCGCGGGTGTGGCGATCTCCGCCGCGCCGTCAAGAATGGATTGCTCCAGCTCTTTGCCTGATTCAAGATTGCGATTAATGTTTTCGATAGCGACAGTCGCATCGTCGACAAGGATGCCTACCGCAAGCGCCATGCCGCCCAGCGTCATGATGTTGATGGTCTCGTGCAGTATGGCCAACACGCTCAGCGAACAAAGAATTGAGAGCGGGATGGAGACGGCGATGATGAGCGTCGACCGCCAACTGCCGAGGAAGATAAGGATCATTAGCGCCGTCAGGCAGGCTGCGATGATCGCCTCGCGCACCACGCCCTCTATGGCGCTTGAGACGAACAGCGATTGGTCGGAGAGATAGTTGAACTCGAGATTATCCGGAATTCTGTGTGTCTTGCGCAGCTGCGCCATCTTCTCTTTGACGCCGGCGATAATTTCCAGCGTCGAGGTCGACCCGGTCTTCAGAATGCTCAACATCGTCGCGCGGTGCCCGTCTTCGCGCAAGATATTCGTCTGCGGCGGGTTTCCGTCGCGCACGTGCGCCACGTCGCGGATGTAGATCATCGCGCCGTTCACGCTCTTGATGGGAAGGTTGTTCAGCTCCTCCACGACGCTGGCGGCGGAGTTGGTCTCGACCGCGTACTCGTAATTGCCCAGCTTCATTGTGCCCGAAGGCAGAATGACGTTCTCCGCGCTGATGGCACTCACAACATCCACCGGCGAAAGCCCCTTCGATTGAAGGGCCGGGATGTCGATGTCCACCTGGATCTGGCGTTGCTTGCCGCCATACGGGTACGGCGTCTGGGCTCCCTCAATCGTCGCAAATTGCGTGCGGATGTTGTTCTGCCCAATGTCGTTCAGTTGTTGCTCGCTCAATCCATTGCCTGTAAGGCTTATCTGAAGAACGGGAACGCTCGACGCGTTGTATTGGATGATGAACGGTGGCGTTGTACCCGGCGGCAGGCTGCTGAGTAGTGTCTGATTGATGGACGTCACCTGCGCCACTGCATTGCCGATGTTCACATGTGGCTGGAAAAATATCTTGATAATGGCGCCGCCAGTCAGAGACTGCGACTCAATGTGGTCAATATCGTTGACCGTCGTCGTCATCGACCGTTCCGAGTTCGTGACTATACGCTTCGATATTTCGTCGGCGGAGAGGCCGTTGTAATTCCATACCACCGTGACAACAGGGATGTCGATGTTCGGAAAGATATCCGTCGGCATCGTCACAATGCTGTACGTGCCGAGTATCAGGATCAACAGCGCAAATACGACGAAGGTATAAGGCCGCCGCAGCGCTAGCCGGACAATCCACATCATAGAGTTGCTGCTCGCTTCCGAGTCTTATTTTCGGCCGGTGTTCCGCCGGGTCCTGTTCATGCATGTCGCATGCAGTAGTTCGCGCGCCGCCGAGCAGGCTGCACGTGTTCAAGATTAAGACTATTGTATGACGGTGCGGTAAACAGTGAAGTTTCAGCTCGCCGGAGTCAGGGCTTCGGAGCCTGCATGTCCTGCACTGCTATGATCTGCCACTTGCCATTGCGCTTCATCCAGGTGTCAGTCCAGATAAGCGTCTGGTCGTGCTCCTTGCTGTTTTTATCCTTGCGGATGGAAGTCTCGCTGCCGTAGATGATGGCCACGTTGTCGCCGATAAAACGCACTTTCGCGCTGAGCAGTTGGCAGGCACGCGCTGTCACCGTACCGCGTTGTGGGTCGGCAAGTACATCGGCCTTGGTGTAGCGACTGCCGCTTGGAGCAGTGCCGACAAAATCATCGGCCAGGTACTCATTTTCAACGTCGCTCGGCTCACACTCGCTCACTGCCCATTTGCGTTCCGCTTCCACCATCATCTTGACCGTGGAGTCGCTCTCACTAGCCCACTGTATCTTGGCGCTCTGGGCGCAAATTGGCAAAAGTGAAACAAATGTTGCTGCCATTACAAAGGCGCATTTGACACTAAACAGTTTATGCATGAGCGAGCCTCCCGGCGGGTTCAATGTTCATCCACTATAGCGCAAAGAGTGCGATAACCATTACTGCAAAGCCGATGGCCAGGCTCATCCGGTCGCGCAGCGCAAAGATGACCGGGTCGTCGTCGAGTTCGCCGCGCGAGGCTTTCAGCCAGACCCGCATTATCCAGAGCAGCAGGAAGGGGACGATAAACCACAGACGGTTTGCGTTCCGGTAGAGGTTGGTTACGTCGGGACGCGTGATGTAGGAAGTGAAGACCAGCACCGCGACAAAACCGCTGGCGGTTCCAAAGCTGCGTATCTGCTCCAGGTCGGTGGCCAGGTAGCCGCGTCCATGGGTTGCAGTGACGCCGCGTTCACGCAGGTTTTCAATTTCACTGAAGCGCTTGACCATGGCCAGCGAGAGGAACAAAAAGGTGGAGAAGGCGGCGAGCCAGGGCGAGATGAATGTCGCAGTCGCCGCACCGCCAGCCAACATCCGCAGCGTGTAGAGGCTGCTGAGCACGATCACATCGACCAACGCCACGCGTTTCAACCAGAAGGAGTAGCTGGTGGTTACGAGCGCATAGGCGATAAGCCACAGCACAAAATGCCACGGCAAACCGGGCAGAACGAGCAGCATGACCGTCGCCGCGATCAATAAAAAAATGAGCAAGACACCGCGCAGCACGGAGAGGTCGCCGGCCGCGAAGGGCCGCAACCGCTTGGTCACGTGATGGCGGTCGCTCTCGATGTCGAGCAGGTCGTTGACCAGATAATTCGCGCTGGCGGTAAAGCTGAAACAGAAAAAGCATTCCAGCGCGGCGGTTATCCCGGGGCGCGTCAGATGGTGTGAGAGCAGTAACGGCACAAAGACCAGAACGTTTTTCGCCCACTGGTGAACGCGAATGGCCTTGGTGATGGTTTTGAAAAACGGCCGGTGGTCGCGGAAATCATGCACCGGTTTTATCTTCCGGCTGTTGAGTGCGAGCAGCAGACCGCGGGTCGGGTTGGCGACCATCGGCTCAACGGATGCCGCCAGCAACGGAAGGTCGACACTCGCATTGCCGATGTAATCAAATTCCGCAAAGCGCTGCTTGAGTGCGGCCAGTTTTTTTGCGCCGGTCAGGTTTTTTTGGCCGTCGGAGCCAAGCACGCCGTTGAAAAGATGCAGATGCGCCGAGACCGCTTCGGCCAGCCGATGGTCTGCGCCGGTGACCAGATAAATAGCGCGGCCGTTGCGCTGCTCTTGACGCAAAAAGCCGAGCAGCTTCTGGTTGTAAGGCAGACGCGCCGCATCGATGGGTGCAACTTGCGCAAGCTCCGCCTTAACACGCGCCTTGCCGCCCAGCAGCCAGAAGGGCAACTTCAGCGCCGTCAGCGGACGGCAGCGCATCAGCACGCAGAGCGAGTCATAGAGCGTGTCTGATTTGACCAGCGTGCCATCGAGGTCCACGCAAAGCGGGCGCAGGTTCGGATTGGCTGATGGTATGTTTTCGCCGGGCATGGTTTAGCTTCCTTCACCATCCTATCGTCGCGCCACTGCCCAGTCCATTCTTTGTGTTCCTTTTTGAGCAGTATTGCTCACATACAATTTCAATCGTTAAGGGTCGATGCAACTGCAACCCTGCGCATACATTATTCGTCTAAACTGATAGCAGAATCAGCCATCGCGTGAGCTTTCATGAGCTTTTAAAGGGTTTTGGGGCGCTCATCGTGTTCCTCGCTGTACTGCGCCATGTCCTGAACAGTACACTGCAATTTCAAAGCAAAAATTCAAGCAACGGGTAACTCTTCATGTCCCTTGAACTGAATTCCGAGCAATCTCCCAACGGCCAGATCAATCAGCACGAAAGCAAAGGCGGCAATTGGCTTCGCCCGGCGCTTTACATTGCATTGGTGGTGGTCCTGGCAGTTATCGGCTGGCGCATTTATCAAAGCGTGCAGACAAAGCAAAAGAACGACCAGACCGCTGCCGCCGCGCTGATGAGCCGGCCCACTCCGGTCTCAATCGCGCCGGTCGAGCAGAAGTCGTTACCTATCTTTCTGACCGCACTCGGCACCGTGACACCTTATAACACGGTTACAGTGAAGGCACGCGTCAACGGTCAGTTGGACTCGGTCAAATTCATTGAGGGCCAGCAGGTCACAGAGGGGCAGACCATCATGGTCATCGACCCCAGGCCGTACAAAGCCGCGCTTGATCAGGCCAAGGGAACCCTCGCACACGACCAGGCGCTTCTCAAAAATGCACAGGTGCAGTACGCACGCTACAAGGCGCTCTTCGATGCCGGCGTCGTCAGCAAAGAGACGCTCGACACCGACGAAGCCGCTGAAGGCCAGTATGTGGGAGCAATTGAGTCCGACAAAGCGGCGATCGAGTCGGCACAGCTCTCGCTCGACTGGTGCACCATCAAGTCGCCCATCAAGGGCCGCATTGGTCTTCGTTTAGTTGACCCCGGCAACATCGTCACCGCCAACACAACCAGTCTTGTCGTCATCAATCAGCTTCAACCCATCGCGGTTTATTTCACACTGCCGGAGAATCAGCTTCCACAAGTGCTGCACAAGCTCGCCAGCGACCACAAACTTTCAGCCGAGGTTTATGACCGCGGCGACGTACAGCTACTCACCACCGGTGAGTTGCTCACCGCCGACAATCAGATCGACACCACCACCGGCACTGACAAGCTCAAGGCCGTCTTCGACAACAAGGACCAGCAGCTCTTTCCAAATCAGTTCGTCAACATTCACCTGGTGATGGAGCAGCGGCCCAACGCGCTCGTCGTCCCCTCGGCGGCAATTCAAACCGGCTCGCAAGGAACGTTCGTCTGGGTCATCGTGCCCGACCCGAAGGACGCGACCAAGTTCATCGTCCGCCGCAAGAGCGTGAAGATTGCACTAGCTGAAGGCCAGCAGACCATCCTCGACAGCGGCGTTGAGCCGACGGAAAAGGTCGTCGTCGACGGCACTGACAGATTGAAGGATGAGGCTCCGGTCACTATCAACGTTCCGAAGCAACGCAGTGCAGGCTCCGGAAGCACTTCAACACCCGGCGCTGGCAACACACCGGCAGCAGGCTCAGGCAATCCGTTCGGTGCGCCGCTCTTGCAGGGTGACGCTCCCTCAACAACTGGCCAGCAAAAGTCGCAACACTCCGCAGGCGCTGAAGGGGTCAGGAGGAAGCAGTGAGCCCCTCACGGCCATTCATCCTCAGGCCCGTCGCCACATCGTTATTGATGGTGGCCATCCTGCTTGCAGGTTTTGTGGGCTATACGCAGTTGCCCGTCTCCGCACTTCCTGAAGTCGATTACCCAATCATCCAGGTGCTCACCTTTTATCCCGGCGCAGGCCCTGAGGTGATGTCATCGTCGGTCACTGCGCCCCTTGAGCGTCAGTTCGGACAGATGCCCGGCCTCAAGCAGATGACCAGCGTCAGCTCCGGCGGCGGCTCGGTCATCACGCTCGAGTTCAACCTCGAAGAGAACATAGACGTCGCCGAGCAAGAGGTGCAGGCCGGCATCAACGCCGCCACCAGCTTTCTGCCTTCCGACCTGCCCAACCCGCCTATTTACTCAAAAGTAAACCCAGCCGACGCGCCCATCATGACGCTCGCGCTTACGTCGGATTCACTCCCGCTCGACAAGGTCGAAGACGTAGCTGATACAAACCTCGCGCAGAAAATATCGCAGGTCCTCGGCGTCGGCATGGTCTCCATCGCCGGCGGACAAAAACCTTCTGTCAGAATTCAGGCCAACCCCGCGCAGCTTGCCGCTTACAACCTCAGTCTTGAAGACCTCCGCACCGCGCTTGCGGCGGCCAACGTCGATCAGGCCAAGGGAACGCTTAACGGCTCGCGTCAGGCGTACACCATCAACGCCAATGACCAGATACTCACCGCGCAGGACTACAAGCCGGTCATCGTCGCGTATCGTAACGGCGCAGCGGTGCGCACATCGGATGTAGCCACCGTCGTCGACGCCGCTGAGAACACATGGCAAGCCGCGTGGATGAACAAGCAGCCGGCGGTCATCCTCAATATTCAGCGCCAGCCCGGTGCAAACATCATCGCCGTTGTCGACCGCATTAACAAGCTTCTGCCTCAGCTCTCGGCCAGCATGCCCGGCAGCGTCCACGTTCAGGTTCTTACTGACCGCACCATCACCATCCGCGCCTCCATTGCCGACGTCGAGTTTGAGCTCATGCTCACCATCGGGCTCGTGGTGATGGTCATCTTCCTTTTTCTGCGAAACTTCTGGGCCACCACTATTCCCTTCGCCGCCGTGCCACTCTCCATCTTCGGCACATTCGGCGTCATGTATCTGCTCGGCTACTCGCTCAACAACCTCACGTTGATGGCGCTCACCATCTCCACCGGCTTCGTCGTCGACGACGCCATCGTGATGATCGAGAACATCACCCGTTACATCGAAGAGGGAATGCCGCCCCTTCAGGCCGCGCTCAAGGGCTCTGAGCAGATCGGCTTTACCATCGTTTCGCTGACCGTCTCGCTCATCGCCGTGCTGATTCCGCTCTTGTTCATGGGCGATGTCGTCGGCCGCCTCTTCCGCGAGTTTGCCATCACCCTCGCCATCACCATCCTCGTCTCCGCCGTCGTCTCGCTTACGCTCACGCCGATGATGTGCTCGAAACTTTTGAAGCACACACCCGAAGCCGAGCAGGGCCGCTTCTTCCGCGCCTCTGAACACGTCTTCAATTCGGTCATCGCCTGGTACGGCAAAACGCTTCAGGTCGTTCTGCG